>DAIOEN010000007.1:74230-78793 GCA_036746235.1 Vulcanimicrobiota bacterium
TATCTTCTGGAAGGTAATTATGAAGAAGCTAAAGTGGAATTTAAAAAAGCCCTTGAGCTAAATTCTGATTTTATTGCAGCTCATAGAGGTCTGGCTCTATGTTATGATAAAGAAGAACAGGTTGCCATGGCAATACTGGAATATGAAAAACTGTTAAAAATAAAACCTTCTGATAAGCATAGCCGCAGTAGTCTTGACAGAATTTACTATTCCCTGAAAATAAAAAATATGACCTTATCTTTTTTGAATTTAGGTAGAATATACCTGGGAGAAGGAGAGCTTGAAAAGGCTCTTTACGAATTTCAGAATATTATAAATATAGGAGGAGAAATATTTGAACTTATACCGGAACTTAACCTGCTGGGAGAATTAATGATTATAAGAGGTAAAGACGGAGAAGCACTGAAAATTTACGAAAAATCTGCATGGTTATTGAAAAAACTTTACAGGAAACTTAAAGAAAAATACATGAAATCAGAAGAAACAGCAGAAAGTTACAGACTTTTTTCACTCTTGAAAGCAGATACGGAAAGAATACACTGTTACAGGATGGTCAGAAAGATCTACTATGAGAAAAACCTGTTTAATATGGCTGAATACTGGGAATGTCATCTCAAGAAAGCTATCTGTGATATAAACACAAATTTAACTTTTTACGGATTGTCTCAAAAAGAAGAGCTTCTGTCTGAAATAGAGCAAAGTATTAAGATTTTTTCTGACGAGCCTGACTGTCTGCTGTCTTTTGCTAACTGCCTCTATGAGACAGGTAAATATAAAGAAGCATGTCAGATTTACGGAGATATACTTGTTATCAATTCTTCTGAGGTTATTAAAAATAAAGAAAAATTATATGTTTCACTTGCTAAATGCCAGGATATGAATGGATTTAAGGAAAAATGTTTAAAAACCATTGAACTGAAGCCACGAGACGGAGGATGTTATTTTCTTCTCGGAGAAATTCTGCTTAAAGAAGGCAGAATAATAGAGTCAATAAGAGCTTATGAATACTCTTACCGTTTAAGCGGTAGAAAGATGTTTTTGAAAGCCCTGGCCGGTGCTTATGGTTTACATGGTTTGGACCTTTATAAAAAGGGGTATTTAATAGAAGGAGAGCCTCTATTACAAATTGCCTCCCGTTATGGAGATAAAAATATTGTAAATAAGAGTATGGTCACTCTCGGAATCATTTATTACCGGTGGAATAACCTTGAAAAAGCGAGGGAGTTCTTCTTACATTTTTCAGATAATTTAACTTGCTCTATGTATCTTGGCATAATATATGAAAAACTGTCATGTTATGATGAGGCAGCTTTTTATAACAGGAAATTTCTGGCAGAACTGAATAAAAACCCTTATTGTCCGGTCAGGGGGAGTCTATCATCTGCCTGTTATCCTTTAAAGGAGATTGATGCAGTTATAGAGGAATATGAAAGAGCTATAGAACTGGAACCTGATAACAGAAGTTACTATAAAATCTTGACTGAAATATATGATGATATGCAAAGGCTTGACGAACTGAGTAATAAATTTTATCGGAAATTACCGGGAAATCTACTTTATGGAGTTATATTTATTCACACAGGTCAGATATATTGTAAAAATAAATTGCTTCAGAAAGCAGAGCACGAATACGAAAAATCATTACAGGCAGGTCTTATGACAGAAGAACTTGCGCTTGCCGTAAATGAACTGGGAATGAAATATTATGAAGAAGGTAATATTGATAGAGCTATTGAAAGATTTAACAGAGCTATTGAAATATATAAATACTGTTCCGATGCTTATTATAATCTGGGTAATATATTTTTAAGAAAAGGCAGCATAGAGCAGGCAATAACTTGTTTTATAGAATCTGTTGAAAATGAGAAAAATAATCAAAAAAGAAGTAAGTTTTTAAATACCCTTGGCTTCACCTACCTGAAATCAGGCGATTTTAAGTCGGCTTTTACACAATTTAAAAAAGCAGTAGAAGTGAATCCGTCCTGTGAAAAACATGATATGTTTTTAGACGATAATAGAGCACTTTCTGATAAAGTAACAATGCTGAAAGCTCTGGAAGGAGACCCTAATTATTATATGGCTATAAAATGCCTCAGGGATGCATATAAGGGAAATATGGATATGGAAAAATACTGCAACCTGCAGATTACCAGATTTTTAAAGACAAAATTATCAGATAAAATGTTTATTGATACTATTTCCATACCTGAAGAACTTGAAGATCTGCTTACAGAATATGAAAAAAATATGACTCTGTCCCGTGAAGATGGAAAGTATTTTAAGAAACTCGGAAGACTCTATTTAAAAGAAGGAAAACCGGATAAAGCTTTACTGGCCATTCAAAAAGCAACTGCTTTAAATCCTGAATTCGCCTATCTTTATATAGAACTCAGTAATGAATATTTTGAAGCAAATAGAGTGGAAGAAGCCAGACTTGCGGCAGATAAAGCCATAGAAGTCGGAATGAAAACACTGGATCTTGCTTCTGTCTGCATAAAGATAGGTAACAAACTTTCCCTTTCTTCTGACTGGGACGGAGCTAACAGTGAATATGAAAGAGCCTGGAATATGGATTGTAGAAATAAAGAACTGGCTATGAAAATAAATAAAATCGGCGTCGAGTTCTCTTCTATCGGAAGGCTTGATGAAGCAATAGAAAATTTTAAAAAATCAATTATTATACTGCCTGATAATTTTATATTTCATAAGAATTTAGGTACTATATATCAGAGAAAGGGCATGATAAAAGAAGCTATAAAATCTTTTGAACAGGCACTATCTATCGAGGAAGATGACATAAAAGTAATGGAGAAACTAAAAAATGCCTGTCTGGAAGGGGGATATCTGATAAATGGTATAAAAATTCTGGAAAAACTTCTGAAGTTCAGGCCTGACGATTTCAATTATATATTTTCTTCAGGCAGAATGTATCAGGAACTGGGAAAATATAAAATAGCCATTGAATATTACAGGAAAACTATAGAAAAAAAACCGGACTGGCATAGCCCTTATGCATGGCTGGCTTTTATCTATCTTGATCAGAATAAATACGGAGAAGGCAGAAAGAATTTAGAAATTGCCCTGAAATTACATCCTAAAAGTCCAAAATCATTACTTGGCATGGCCCGTATTCATTTTCTTTACGGCGAATTAAATCTTTCAGAAGAATTCTATTCTAAAGCTATTGAAATTTATGATGAAGAAACAAGAAAAAAAGATGTTTCATCTGAAACATATATAAACTTCGGAGACCTTTATTTTTACAAAATGGATATAGATATGGCCATAGATAAATATAAAAAAGCTCTGGAAATAAAAGAAGAATGCCCGTCTGCCATGTTACGTCTCGGAAAATCCCTTATTGTAAAAGGAGAGATATGTGAGGCGGAATTACAATTAAACTCTTTAGCCGGCCATAATGTAGAATTCCCGGAGCTTTACCTTTATCTGGGTGATATTTACCGTATGAAAGGCTTATTAAAGGATTCGATAGAATATTACAGAAAAGTAATAAGACTTAACCCTGACTGGGTCTACCGGGCTTATGAAAATCTCGGAGATCTCTACAGAGAGATGAATGAAGAAAATCTTTCAATAAAATGTTATCATAAAACAGAAGAGTTTAAATTTGGGAATCTGCCTGTCAATTCAGTTACTCTTTCTTCTATGGATATAAAAACATTTATCCAGACTATTGAAAAGGATCTGAAAAGATAAGTGTGGTCAGGTGCTTTCAGATTTTCGACCAGACAGGCGTTAAGAGACTGTAGAAAAATAACCCTGGCAAATTATATTAAAACGGTTGTTATCCTCGCGTCACGGTATAGACTGTAAATATGATGAGGTTATTTCGTGACAACCCCTGAATTCTGTCAGATATTATTCCTGTATTCCATAGTCTTTTAATTCCTTCGCAGAAACCTCACGGGTTTCTCGTTCATGTTCCGTATCGTCCTGACTTTTCTTCATACCGAGTGATACTTCATCTATATTTATTTGTACAGTATCTCTTCCCAGTTCCTGTTCAATTTCTTCTATTTGTTCTTTGACAGAATTAATCTGTTTCCCCAGATCATCAAGATATGATTGTTTTACTTTTTCTTCTTCATGCAATATGTTCAATTCTTTATTTAGTTGTTGTCCCTGAGCCTGATGGGTATTAAAATCCTCTTTAGCTTTGTCAAGTATAGTGCTGTAATATTCAATTTGCATCTTTACATCGCTGTACTCATCATACAGAAGGGACAGATGTTTTTCCAGATCCTTGATAAGGAATTGTTTACTCGATTTAATTAAATTTGATAATCTGTCTGTTTCATTTTTATAATCTGAAATGTATATTTCAATTTTCTTAAGAGACTCATTGGAAATTAAAATATCCCTGTCAAATTTTTCTACCTTTTGATTGTATTCTGATTGGGTTATACGATTTTTTTCCGCCAGTTTTTTTATACGATTTTTCTCGGCTTCTGCCCGTCTTATTATACTTTCAAGATTTCTTCGTTCGGAACGGGCTTCTATATATTTATCTTTTAATATTTTAATATCTTCATGAGCTTTATC
>DAIOEN010000008.1:0-8065 GCA_036746235.1 Vulcanimicrobiota bacterium
TCTTCTCCAGAGCCTGCCAGGCAGAAGCTTTTTACGGGTACCCTTTTACCTGTTATTACAGACTATTATTATAGCCGGACATCCTGAATACTTCCTTTTTAACGGTAAATCGATCCAGATTTTTATGATTGATTTCTATTCCGACGCCGGGTCTGTCTGGCACATTTATTGTAGAATCCTTATTTAACACAAAATTCGGTTCCCCGATATCTTCCGCGTAATATCTGGAACTTGCACTGATATCAGAGGGAAGAATAAATCCCGGCAGGGATGCAAGAGCCAGATTTGACGCTCTGCCGATATTTGTTTCCAGCATACCTCCGCTCCATACAGGAATACCTCTTTTATAACATTCATCATGAATTTTTACCGCTTCAAGCAGTCCTCCGACCCTTGGAGCTTTTATGTTAATAATTCTGCAGGAACCGAGTTCTATTGCCGCTATTGCATGAGCAGCAGAAAGAATACTTTCGTCAAGGCAGACGGAGCTTTTAATCTGCTTTTGAAGAAGGCTGTGTTCATAAATATCATCTTCCGAAAGAGGCTGTTCTATAAGGAGTAAATCAAGGTCATCAATCTCAGTGAATATATAAAGGTCTGAGAGTCTGTAGGCAGAATTTGCATCTGCCTGAAGAAGTATTTCAGGATAAGCATTTCTTACAGCTTTCAAATCCAGGAAATCTCTTCCCGGTTTAATTTTTATTTTAATCCTTCTGTAACCATCGGCTATATATCTTCCGACTCTTTCAACAAGTGCTCCTGTGGATGGCTGAATTCCTACGGAAACACCGACGTCAACAGATTTTTTCATACCGCCCAGTAATTCTGAAAGAGATTTATTTTGAGCTTTTCCCAGAATATCCCAGGCAGCCATTTCAAGAGATGCCTTTGCCATGGGATGACCTTTAACATGATTGTAATTCTTAACAAAAGTTTCTATATCTACAAGGTCTTTACCCAGAACGGCAGGTACAAGAAAATCCGAGAGAATATGCCAGGCAGTACCGGTTGTTTCATAGGAATAACCGGGATATGATTTGGCGACACATTCACCGAAACCCTTTATATCGGAAGTTTTCATTTCCGCTATGACACATGACCTCTCATGAGTTCTGCCGAAACTTGTCACAAAAGGTTCCACAAGGGTCATAACGACATGCCTTAATACTATTTCTTCTATTTTACCTGTATTCATAATTCTTTCTTTTACCTATATTACAAAATGCTCTTTTCGTAAGTCATTTTGAAGTTTCTGAACCTTTCTTAACATTTTTTCCGCTTCTTCTGCAAGAGATACGGCTTTTTCTCTGTTTATTTTATCGTTCATATTATCCTCTCTGGCATATCTTAATAACAGATCGATTTCAGCTTCCGTAAATTTTAGTTTTTTCAATTTATCACACAGCTCTTTTCCCGAAAAACTTTTATTCATTAAAAGACGTAAAATCTCTATTTTTTTACTGTCACTGATTCTATCTTTTCTGATACAGGTGAATATTATGTCTACTTCTTCTTCAGTAAAATCCAGAGCTATCAGATTTTGTAAAAATTCTTCTTCTGAATAGGAGTTATCTTTCAAAAGTTTTAAAATTTCCAGCTTATCTTCCGGGAGTTTCTGTTCCGTTATATTTATTAATTTATCATTGATTTCCAGTGTAGCGGCACCTTTTAGTATTTCTATAATATCTTCTCTGATTAAAAAGGATTTACTGTTTTCATCATCAAAACTCATAGCAAGATGTTTCCATGCTGAAAGATAGGTTTGAAAAGCTTCCTTTGTTTTTTTATTTATAAAATCCAGTTTTTCAATTTTCTTTAAATCTTCTTCAGGTTTTATCCTGGCAATAAGCGCATCTATTCTGTTTATTTCCTGATATATAACAGAAAGCGGATTCTGAACCGAATCAGGATTGCCGGCTATACGCTTTAAACGAACCAGAAGAGGGCTGGGAGCTGCCATGAGCTCCTCTGTAATTCCTCTTAACATCTCCAGATTTTTCTCCATAACTTTAAAATAATAATCCATAAAAACCAGCTCCCGATTTATATAATACTCAGAAATCTTCCTTTTCAATCAAACAAAATTTAACATCTTCCGAGAAATAATATTCACCTTCACTCTGATATGGTATAGAACGGAGTTTAAAATATCTGGCTTCTTCCGGCTCAAGGAGTTTCCTCAAACGTGAAAGAGATGTTCTTACTGTAATACTGTCTCTCTCTTTATTAAATGTGCCCTTCCATACAGAGGTATACAAATCACCGATAGAAAAACTTATACCTGCATTCTTAACAAAATGAAAAAGAAGAGCCGACAGATTTTTCTTTCTTGTTAAATCTACCGGACCTTTAGATTTTTCCCATACCACTCCATCTGTTATATCTATAAAGAGATCAAAGATTTCCTTTTTATTTCTTATTCTTTCAACTTCAGATATATCAGTATAATAATCTTTACCGTTAATCTTTACAAAATAATTTTTAGATTCTCCAGGCACGTTATTTTCTCCAATGCTTAAAACAGAATGATACTTTCCGGCTTTTCTCTTTTCATTGCCAGAAAGTTTTCCGAACTCTTCTTCAGCATGTGTTTTCCAGTTCAATCTGTCTTTTTTATCTCTGCACAGAAAGCTCATGATATATCTGGCTCTGAATAATTGAAAATAATTACCTGAGCCTTCACATAGTTCTAAAACTTCATAAATTATTTCCATAGCCCCTGTCTGATTATTTTCCAGAAGGTAAATTTCAGAAATCATAAGAAGATAATCAATTTTTATACAGTCACGAATATTATCTATCAAATATTTATTTTCTATAGCTATTTCTTTAGCCAGTTCGTATTTACCTGTTTTTGCATAAAATTCCGTGAGAGCAATAACTATAACTATCTGTTTTTCTATATTTCCAATTTTCTTTGAAATAGCCAGAGCTTTTGAAAAGCAATTGATAGCATTTTCATTATCTTCTCTTTCTTCAAACAAAAGCCCCATAATATAAAGAGCATGACATCCGGCACTATCTGTATAAGAGCTATGGAGGCCACATTTAAGAAATTTAAGCGATAAATCCATTTCTCCCAGTTGATAATAATCCCAGCCAATATTTATTTTTAATGATGGTATTTCCTTAAAATTATCAGTTTCTTCTGCCAGAGTAAGAGCTTTAAGATGGGTTTTAAGAGCTTCTTTTATATTCCCATAGCGGTCTTCAATAATTCCCATAAGTTTCAGTAAAACTATTTCAATATCCTGATTTTTAATATCTTTATTAATATGAAAAGCCTTTTTTATATACTTTAAAGCATCTTCATAATTATGAAGTTCCATATTAATTTCTGCAACAATAATAAGTGTAATAATATATTCTAAAGACAAATCCTTTCTTTTTAGATTTATCTCTGTAATCTCTCGTGCTTTTTGATAATTCTTTAATCCAAGTAAACATTGTGCCTTAAGATTGTTAATATTCCGACGGTTATCTTCATTTTCTTCCATCGTATAAAGAAGTTCCAGACATTCACTGTATTTATCCTGAATAATCAGTATTTTTCCATGCGAAAGTATTATCTTTTCTGTTTTATATTCATGAGGTATATTATCAATATAAAATATTAATTCATCGAAAAGAGTATATTTTATCATATCAAACATGATATTTTCCACAATACTGACACAGTTCTTTATGTCTTCAGACTGCATATAATGATAGAAAGCTTCCCTTGCGACAAGGAATCTCTTTTCATTTGAATTATTTATTTTTTTATGATAATAAGAAGCACATTTTTTATGAGCTATTTTTTTATCAATAATATTGCTGGCACAAAAATATCTGAGTAAATTGTGAACAGAAACTGTATTTTCAGAATGGTAATTAATAAAAAATTTCTTTTCCAGACTGAAAAGTAAATTATCAATATCTTCTTCAAATGGCAAAGCTTCTTTATCTACAGGCAAACGATAGAGTGATAGATAAGAAAGTAATTCTTTTTCTTTATTTCCAAGGTGTTTTATTAGATCTTCCACATATCTTTCTGTTGTTTTCCACAGTATAGCAGGGTTATTTATTATATTTCTGACTGTATAGTTTCTGGATGTAATTATATGAAAAAGATTTTTTATAAGAAAAGGATGGCCGAAAGTAAGTCTGTAAAATTCTTTAATCATTTCCTTCTCAAATACTTTACTTTCATTGAAATTAAGAAGTTCGTTAATAAGATAACCTGTATCTTCCTGAAATATATAACTTACATCATATAAATCTGTAAATTTCTCAATTAAAAGAAAACTATTCTCCTCATCAAGACAGTGAAGCTGCTGTTCGTAAAGTTCAAACCATGTAAGGTTTGATACAGAAGGTCTTTCATCTGTTATAATTATTATTTTAGAATTTTTAAGATATTTTACAGATTGTTCAATAAAAATACGGGACAGAGGCTCTTTTACTTTATCATAATCATCAATAAAGAATATAAAGGAATACTTATTTAATAGTTCAAGAAGATAGATTATTTTTTCTTTCAATCCTGTTTCCGTATCTTCCAGGGAGGGAGTAAATAAAAATTCTTTTTTATATTTAAGCCACCTGTTTATCTCATAGATAAGCCCTTCACCATCCCGGTTTTCACTGCAGTTTATCCAGCATACATTACCATTATAAAGAGGTGTGGCATTTATTACATCAGCAATGGTTAGAGCAATAGCAGTTTTACCGGTACCTGCTATACCATCTATTACAATCACATTTTGCTGATTAATTTTTTTTAAGAGTTTTTCCTTTTCCTTTTCTCTCCCTGTAAATACAGATGGTACTTTTGGTATTGAAAATATATTACCTGCATTTGATTTTTTTTTATTATATTCAGAACTTATAAAAAACTCTGAATTTTGATCATTATCTTTACCGGTTTGTAGAAAAGTTTCTCCATTATCTTCTACCAGGGGTAATTTTATATATCCCATAAGAGCTTTTTTCATTTCCATAGCAGACTGAAATCTTTGAGAAGGTTTCATGCTCAAAGACTTTGCAACAACAGCATTTATCTGGGGAGATATATCGGGTCTTATATCAATCAGAGGTTCCATGCTGAAAGGCAACGGTTCTTTTCCGCTCAAAAGATGGTGGATGGTTGCTCCGAGAGAATATATATCACTTCTTTCATCTGCTCTACCTCTGTACTGTTCGGGAGACATATAAGAGATTGTTCCTATAGCTGTTTCTGTAAGATTTTTCTGTTCCGAAGGTATAATTGATCTTACTATACCAAAATCTACAAGCATAACTTTTCCGTCTGATGTCCTGATCATAATATTGGAAGGTTTTAAGTCTCTATAAATTACAGGGGGATTTCTACTGTGAAGATAATCCAGAATATCACATATCTGTAAAGACCATTTCACAACTTCTTCTTCTGAAAGCAACTGATTCCTGTTTTCTTCAAGAATACCTGAAAGATCTTTACCATCTATAAAATCCATTACAAGATAATTTCTATTGCCTGTAAAAAAATAATCTATTACTCTGGGCAGGTTTGTATGTTCAAGGCATGAAAGTATCTTTGCTTCTCTTTCAAATCTCATTAAAGCTTTCTGTTTTTCATCGTCTCCAGGGGATGTATTTATTAATTCTTTTACGGCACAGATTTTTTCCAGACGCATATCTTCTGCCTTATAGACTGCTCCCATACCGCCGGCTTTTAAAAAATCTATAATTTTATATCTTGAGGCTATTATATCTCCCTGAATTAAAAAGATGGGGTCTCTATCATGTTCTATAAATTTATCCATACCACATTCACTGCATTTTTTTTCTGTACCTTCCTGTTTTTTCCCACAGAATGCACATATAAAATCCATATGAAATCACTGATAAAATTATTCCTTTTCTTTACTGTGTGACGGGAATGGTATTTGTGAATTATATCAAAAACTTAAATAATTATAACATGTATGGAAAAATTTTCTATATTTTTCTGAAAAAATAATTTTAAATATTTCTAAATCTAAAGCCAATCTGAAGAGTATAGTGTATTTCATAAAAATCCATAAAAAAATAAAGGATCTGACTCTTTTGAGACAGATCCTTACAAATTCCATTTAACCATATAAAACTCTAATTATGTCTTAAATTAAATATAGCCTGGCTATCTTCATTCAATTTTGCATTGAGTTTTGCCCTGTCTTCCTTACTGAGATTTCCATCAGCAGTCAGATCTCTTTTCATATTTTCAAATTCACGCTGATCCTTCATTAATTGTCTTGATTCTTCTTTCGTTATACTTCCATCTTTAATTCCTGCATCTGCCCTGGCCTGCATGTTTCCAATTCTGTTATCGATAACAGGAGCTACAAATGTCTGCCCTTTTGAATGTATAAGTCCGTCTCTGTGATTATTAGGTATCATTTTTACCCCAACCTTTCTTAATTTTATTTTTTTCTTACAAACTTATAATATTAAATTATAATAGTACAATCAAGTTACAAATATAGTACAAATTTATTTTTTTGAAAAAATTATTTCTAAAAAAACATATTTAGTATATAATATTTTAATAATATAATGATATTTTCCTATTACTCATAATAGCTTTTACAAAAAAGGAATTACATTATGAGCTTATTTCGTGAACCAATCGATCCCGGTAACCTTTATATTACAAAACTACCTGACGATACATTACTCAAAAACCATTACAGAGTAAATTATTTTAAAACAGGTGGTATGGGGGTTATATATAAAGCCACTGTTGACAATAAAAAATATATAATAAAAGAAGTAGATTCAACACAGCCAAAACTTGTAATATCACTGAATCAGGAAAAAAGTAAACTTGAAAGCCTGGACCATGAAGGCATAGTCAGAGTTTATGATTTCTTTGAAGAAGATGGATATTACTATCTTGTTCTGGAATATATAGAAGGAAATACTCTGGCTGAACTTATGCCGGGTTCTGACATCTATCTATCGGAAAAGATAGTTATTGAATGGATGGTTCAGATATGTGACATATTCATTTATTTACACAGTCTTAATCCTCCTGTAATTTATAGAGACCTTAAACCGGACAATATAATACTGGAAAACGAAACAAAAAAAATTAAACTTATTGATTTTGGTATAGCAAGAGTCTTTAAGAAAGAAAAAGCTTCTGACACCTATTGTTTTGGCTCCGTCCCCACTGCTTCTCCGGAACATTACGGAGCAGTTCAAACAGATGTCAGGTCTGATATATATACCATTGGAGCAACAATGCACTATCTTCTCACAAATGGACAGGGCATTTTGGAACCTCTTGTATTTCGAAAATTACGTTCTATAAACAAACATGTATCATCATCTCTTGAGCAGGTAATTAATAAAGCCATAGACCTGGAACCACAGAACAGATATAAGTCAGTTAAAGAGCTTAAACAGGAACTTCTATCACTCCAGCCAAGATTGAGGACTAAAGAAATAAAAACAGTTTTTCTTGAGATTACTGATGATACTATTGATAAAGTTAAAGATAAACTTCCCATTGCGAAATTAAAAATCTTAGAACTCTTAAAATACAAGAATTTTTCTAAAGAAGAATTAACTGCAAAACTAATAAAGATAAAATTTGATGAAAATCAACTTGACCTGTTAATGAACCTGCTAATTAGTAATAAAAATGAAGAAAAAAAAGATAGTACAGAAGAAGTAAAGATTGAAAAAAAATCTGAAGTAATTAAACATTATTTACTTATTTTAATACCACTGACACTTCTTGCAGGTATTCTTATAGGTTTTTTATTCAGACAAAATTCTACTGCTATAACAACTGCTATACCATCACCGGCTGTTACATATACTCCTGACTCAATAGAAAATTCTACTGCTACTCCTGTAGCTACTCATGTTGCAGTAATAAAAACGACAGCAAAGCCTGTCGAACCGACAATGAAACCTGCATATACTGCAACACAGCCTGTATACACTGCAACACAGCCTGTATACACTGCAACACAGCCTGTATATCCTACGCAAAGACCTGTATATCCTACGCAAAGACCTGTATATCCTACGCAAAGACCTGTATATCCTA
>DAIOEN010000008.1:8165-78725 GCA_036746235.1 Vulcanimicrobiota bacterium
CGCAAAGACCTGTATATCCTGTTCAGAACCCTGTTCAACAATCCTGGATTACTTACAATTTTGATAATACTTTTCAACTTACCATGCCAGATGAATGGAAA
The DNA here is from genome assembly GCA_036746235.1 of Vulcanimicrobiota bacterium. Lineage (GTDB taxonomy): Bacteria > Vulcanimicrobiota > SpSt-956 > SpSt-956 > JAKJGF01 > CALARM01. Next base: position 8,267 of record DAIOEN010000008.1, read on the forward strand.
CAGATCAGACCGTTACCACCGCCACCGCCATCAAATGTGGATATGTTTTCAAAAGATGGCTATATGTTCAGAATATTTATACACCCTCCTGATAAAAGTGGAGATTTACAGATAAGTATGATGGCACTGATTGATATTATGAAAAATAAAGCTAATTTACAACTTATAGATGGCCCTTCAGGAGATAATAACAGCGGAAATTTTATAATGAAAAACAATATTACAGGAACTATGGTATTTAATATTTTATGCTTTAATTCTATGAAAACTAAAATCTATGTTTTATCTGTTGCATCTCCGTACCAGGATTACAGTGGCAAAACGGAATTAAACAATATAATAAAAACTTTTAAGTGGATAGAATAATTTTATTGAGAATGTTTCATTTTACATTATCATGCTTCCAGGGCATGTTCATTTCTTATCTGAAACTGTCTTTTTTCAATTTTCACCAGAAGTTTTTCTGCTTCTTCACCTTCTTTTACAGCTTTATCTCTAAGTTCGTAATTAATATCTATCTCTTTTGTAGATTTTAGAATCGCTTCAATTTCATCTTCATGGAAATTCAGCTTTCTCAGTTTATCCGTCATTTCTGTCTTTGAAAACTTAGTATTTTTCATGATATTTAAAATATGAATTTTTTTAGGTTCTATAATTTTATTTTTTATACTTCCTTTTATCTGTTCTATAACCAGCGTGATCTCATCCTGTTCGAATCCAAGCATACCTAATTCATATATTGTTTCTTCTTCTTTCATTTTTTTTCCTATAAGAAGTTTCATAATTTCTACCTTATCTTCAGGAAGTTTATCTGAAAGAAAATCTATTATAAAATCATTAATTTCCAGAGTTTCAGGGCCTTTCAATTTTATTATATTATCTTCATTTATCATATGTGAAGAATTTTCATGACCATTTCCCTGAAAACTTCTTTTCAAATTTTTCCAGGCAGAAAGATATATTTGAAAAGCTCTTTTCATCTCATAATTTAAAAAAGTCAATTCCTCTATTTTTTCTTTTTTAGGTTTCATTGTATCAAGAAAGGCCTGAATACGATTTATTTCACGGTTTATAATGGCAAAAGGGTCTTGCTCTGAATCTGGAGATTCGGCAAGTCTCTTCAATCGAAGCAGCAAAGGACTGGGGGCTATCCTCAATTCATCGGTAGGTCCTTTTACAATATCAAAATCCTTCTGCAAAACTTTAAAATGATAGTGCATTATAAAAATCTTTCCTTTCTATATAACTTTATAAAACGTCAGCTGTCGTCACGTCGTCTTTATGAAACTAAATAACTTCTATTTTTTTGACCGGCTCAGAAGAAATAATCTTTAGCTGATAGCTTAAATATCATTCTGCTCCGTAACAGCAGAATCCTGCCCAGTAATAGGGATGTTCCCATGAATGTTCGTCTTCCCTCTCGTAAATAAGGGTCATTCTTTCACAGGATTGTCCGATATTTTTTAATTTCTTCACTTTCATCTGTGCTTTTCTCAAAGAAGAAGCTCTGGTCATACCTTTCTTTATGATATTTTCATAAAGCTTTACCATCAATTCAGATGTAGAATTATCAGAAACTGTCCAGAGAGATGCGATGACGGAAGGACTTCCTGCAAATATAAAACCTGAAGGGAGGCCGGTAAATTCATCGGTATGGCCGTATTTTATCATACCTGTTTCACAGGCGCTGAGAGTAACCATATAAGCGTCAGGTAAAGACATGCCGGTAAATATATCCCTCAGGGTAAATTTTACCTCTTCACCTTTTTTATTGAACACATAAAGACCTGATTCCAGGGGATTATCAAAAATAAAATCTCCGTGACATGAAAAATGATAAAAATTACTCTTTCCTGCATAAGTCACTATATCTTCAAAAATCTTTCCGTGAACTATTTTTTGCTCAGAAAAAAATTTCTCAATCTTTTCTGACTCTTCCGATGAATATCTGAGATTTCCCGTTGTATCACATTGAAAAGAAAAAAAATTTTCCTTTTTATTTCTTTTTCTTTTATAACACATGTCCAGAATATGAGAACTGGGGCCATAAGTTACTTCATAATCATCAAGAACATATTTCCTTTTGCCATGAACCTTTTTATACATACCATGAAGTGGTATAAAAAACAATATTTTATGAGGTATAAAGATAATCTTCTTTACATCCGAAAGCTTATCTTCCAGTTTTGAAAATATCTTCTCATAAATTAAGGCAAATAAAAAATCCATTCTCTCAAGCCAGTGTTTGAATGTCACTGTTCCCGGCATTTTTCTGTAATGGTTATAAGCTTCTAAATAATTATTTATATCTTTATAAAGTTCTTGAAGAGAAAAATCAAAGAAAACTGCATCAACCGGTTCTTTCTTTCTTACTATGAAAGCACAGGATGTCTGAGAAGAAAGAAAAAACTCCACAAGAGCAGTTTCATCATCTCTGACCAGTTTTTTTATATCTTTATATTTCATGCCCTTTACTTCATAAAAAGGTTCATAAAAAGGGTCGAAGGTTTCTCTTATATCGGTAAGAAAACGTAAAAATTTTTCTTTTGTTTCTTTAAATTCTTCAGACGCTTTTTCTCTTTTATGACGGTCTTCTTCATTTGACAGAATAAACTGAAGAGCAGACAATTTCAGTTTAAAATTTCTATCCCGTTCTTTTACATCCTGAGGAGCTTTAGGGGAAATTTCCGTTCCTGTCATAATCTCAGCCAGATTTCGTCCTTTGATTTTTTCCACATATTCCAGAGCTTCTTTAACATGTCCTTTTTCAAGCAATGCATTTACAAGGCTCTCATAAATCAGGAGATTTTTCTCTCTGAATATTCTTTTAAATTCCAGTTGAGACAGGGAGGACATGGTATTTTCTTCAATAATTTTCACCGATTCTTTAAGACATTTTATAGATTTCCTGTAATCACCCGATAATTTATATATTTCACCCATGCCGTAAAGAGCCATATATTTTATTTCAGGGATACCGGATCCGGCTTTTTTTGCTCTTTTATAACATTCCATGGCTTTATCTAAACATTGCATTTTATGATACATGCCTGCCCTGTTCAAAATGCACCTGGCAACAGAAACTTTCTGTTTATATTTTTTCAATATTTTTTCCGCTCTGTCATAACAATCAAGAGAGATTTCAAAATGGTTCATGAGAAGATAAATATTCGCTTTATTCAAAAAACACCTTGCCACATCAACATATCTCTTATTTTTTTCAAAAATATATTCTGCTCTGTCATAAAGGGCCATGGCTCTATCAAGATTATTCTGTTCAAGATAAATATTTGCCATATTCATATCACACCCTGCTACATCAAGTAAGTGTCTGTGTTTTTTAAATATATGCCTTGCATCGGAAAAAAGTTCCAGAGCTTCAGGAAATTTCCGTAAATTACGATAGGCTGTTCCTTTGTTTGACATACATATGGCAATATCAATACATGATCCTTTAAAAACATCTTTCGCCTCATCTAAAAGCTCTATGGCCTCTTCAAATCTCTGAAGGTCAAGATAAATATTTGCCCTGTTCATATCACATCTGGCCAGATCTACCGGTAATTTATTCTCTTTAAAGATTTTTCTGGCTTCATTAAGTAACATCATGGCTTCATCAAGTCTCTGAGATGTCATATAAACAACTGCTTTACTGGAGTCACATCTGGCTCCTTCTATAAAAAGCTTATGGTCTTTAAAAATTTCGCCGGCTTTTTGAAAAAATACAAGACCTTCATCAAAATACTGCAAATTAAGACACGCTTTACCTCTGCCAAAATAACATCTTGCCACATCTGTCCGCCTGTTATGTTCCTTAAAGATACATATGGCTTCATCATAAAGTGAAATGGCTTCCTGAAACCTGTTAAGCGACATATAAACTCCTGCAATATTAAAATCGCATGTTGCGGCAGAGACAGGCTGGTTATATGCTCTGAATATATGTTTTGCTTCATCATAAAGATTTATTGCTTCATCAAACCCGGCAAGAAGAAGATGAATATTTGCCCTGTTCAGGTTACATCTTGCCACATCTATCCAGAGTTTATTATCTCTGAATATAAATGATGCTTCATCATAAAGTTTTATCGCTTCATCAAATTTCCTTATACTACAGCATGTTACCGCTTTATTTAAGTCACATTTTGCCACATCTACAGAGTGGCCTTTTTCCATGAATATCTTCCCTGCCAGATCGTAAAGCTCTATGGCTCTGTCGAATCGTCTCATATTACGATAAACAGTCCCTTTTGCCGAGGTACAGAGAGCAACTTCACTCAACTGATTGTTATCCGTAAAAACCTCTATGGCTTTATCATAAAATGCCAGAGATTCTTCAAATTTTCTTAAATGACAGAGAGCCTCTCCTTTACCTGCATCACATCTCGCCATATCTATGAGCATGTTATGTTCTTCAAAAAATCTGCGCGCCTCATCATAAAGCTCCATAGATATATCAAATCTGTGTAATACAAGATATATGCCGGCTCTTTCATAATTCCATCTTGCCATATCAAGAGGCAGATTATTTTCCTTAAAAATTCCACCTGCTTTTTCATAAAGGTTCAGAGCTCTGTCGAATTGCTGTAAATTACAGTATACCTGTCCATGTCCCATAAGACATCTTGCCATATCAACGGAATGATTATTACCGGAGAAGATCTCTTCTGCCTTTTCGTAAAAATTCAGAGATTCTTCAAATTTCTGTAACGTAAGAGAAATACTTGCTTTTCCTGATAAACATCTGGCCACACCGGCCATGTAATTATTCTCTCTGAACATATCTTCTGCTTCATCATAATATCTGAAGGCTTCTTCAAATTTCTGTAAATTTCTGTAAATATGGGCCTTCCCTGATAAACATCTTGCGGCTTTTACAGGTTGATTATTTTTCCTGAACAGTTGCTCTGCTTTTTCATAAAGCTTCAGAGATTCATCAAAATGTTCTAAATTCCGGCATGCTATTGCTTTACCGGAAATACATCTGGCAGAACCGTGCCATCTGTTGTATTTCTCAAAAATATGTTCTGCTTTTTCATAAAGTTCCAGAGCTTTTTTATATCTCTGCAAAGCCAGACAGACATTTGCCCTTCCTGCCATAGTACCTGCAACTCCGGGCCAGTAAGTATCCTTTTTGAATATCCCTTCTGCCATGTAATAAAGTTCTGTTGCTTCTCGAAAATTCTGTAAATCAAGACAGAGATTTGCATTGCCTGAATAACATCTGGCAAGTTCAAGATATTCCTTATGCTGTTCAAATATATCTTTTGCCCTGTCATACAGCATCAGAGCTTCATGAAAATTCCCGAGTCCACAGCAGGCTTTTGCCTGTCCCGCATCACATTTTGCTTCATCTACGGAACAATTATGCTCTTTAAAAATACGTCTTGCCCTGTCATAAAGTATTACGGATTCGTCAAAAATCTCCAGGTCAGTATAAAGGCCGGCTTTTTTCATGACACATTGTGCCGCTTCCACAGGCAGATTGTGTTCTTTAAAAATATGTTCTGCCCTGCCATAATGTTCCAGAGCATCTTCAAAGCGGTCTTCTTCTTCAAGAATATCCCCTGTAAATTTTTCACATGCTGCTACATCCAGAGGTCGATTATTTTCTTCAAAAAACCCTTTTGCCCTGTCATAACAGACCAGGGCTTTCTGAAAATCATTAAGTCTCTGACAGAGTTCTGCTGCGGAAAAATACGTTTCTCCCGTCCTGTAACCTGTTATTTCAGAAGCTTTTAATATGATAGGTATAATAACATTTGAAATCATAAAAATACTACAATTTTATATACTTTATATAATCTTTCCAGTGAGAAGGCAATGAAGCATGGGATGTAAAAATCATATAGTCACCATGATTTCTTACCTCATAGCCTCTTTCAGTCAGTCCTTCCATAACAGTGAAAGGAACTTTATTCCCTTTCCATTTAAACAGAGTACGCTGAATTTCCCGTTCTGCATAAGATTTATCAGCAGATTTTCCCCTTAACAGATTTCCTACATTATATATAAAATCCATCCATTCTCCCGGTGTATCTTTCAGGGTAACTTTTATTTTTTTTAACAATGGTCTGTCAATTTCTTTCATAGCCAGTTCTTTTTTGATCACTGCCAGCCAGGCAGAAATATCCCATTTTAAAAGATTTACAAAACCTGCCGGGTTTCCTTCTCTCAAACAATTAAAGGCCAGTTCGTTTTCTTCCCCGCCGGAAAAAGTAAAACCTGCATATTTATTGTCATGAGCGCTGACATAACACATATAAGGCTGATAATCTGTAATTAAATAATCGAATAATTTATAAATATGCCGAATTTGTTGAGAGATAGCCTGTTCTATCAAATGATGCTCAATTTTTCTCCCGTCATCATCGTACATTTCTACATCCGGAAATGTACAGTAAAAATTAAATTTATTATTATAATAAAATTCGAAATCATTATATTCAGTAACTTTTTTAACAGAATTATAGCAATGTCCGGCAGAAACTTCTGATGGAAAAAATAATTCTATATAATAATATGGCATATTCAAAACCTTTCCGATTTATTATACTAAAATTGATAACCCATTGTCATAAAATCTTTAAAAATTTTTACCGCACATTTTATATATAAATATTTCGTATATAATATATTGAATATTTCGCACAAATTCCATATAATATTTAATAGAAGGCGGTGTATATTTATGGTTGTCACGTCTACGGATTTTAAAAATAATATAAGAAAATATATGGAACTTTCAAAGAAAGAAAATATTATAGTTACGAAAAACGGTAAAGATATTGCAAAATTAATAGGTGTAAAAAAAAGTGAAACCCCAGTAACTGATAGCCTTATTGGGATAATAAAAACCTCGGAAGAGATAAATCTGAAACAGGAACGAGAAGAAAGGTTAAAATATTTATTTGAAAATGTCACATATTAAAAAATTTCAAGTATCATGAAAGCCAGGAGATATACAATGAAACTTCCGCCTTTACCTGATGAGTGGATGAAACCGGGAGAAAATCCTGAAAAAACAATAATTTACTGGGAAACCCATATAGAAGAATTAACCTTTATAAGAGAATTTATCGTGGATATATTACTTCAGGACAGAGAATATCTTTCTATTGTATGGAACAGACCGGTTCAGCCTGATTATGATAACGGATGGGCAAGGATCTGGATTGTTACGCACATATTACAGGATTATAAAGATCTGATTGTAAATGAAAAGCAGTTACCGGCACTGCCGGTTAATATAAAAGAATTGCTTTTATATTTAGATACCCATCACAATCAGAGAGATATAGCTCTTACAGAGTTAAGCCTCAGAAAACTGATAAGCAGAACTTATGAAGATCTGAGAAAATTTTACCGTAAAACGGGCTTTTTGCTTTAAGGGGGGTATATAAGATGAAACACTGTTCGGAAAAAGATTTATTGAACTTTTCAAAAGAAAAAACTCCTCATATAGAGGAACATTTAAGAACATGTTCTTCATGTCTGATGAAATATAATTTTTTAACTATGAAAGCCAGGATGAATTCCTATATTGAATATGAAAAAAGAAAGAAAAAATCCCTCTGTCCATCGGAAGAAGATTTATTCGATTATGCATCGGGGAAAACCTCGGGAGATAAGAAAAAGCAGATGAAAGAACATCTCGCTGTCTGTGAAACATGTGTGAATATATATTTCGATTTAAAGCCTGTAAATATGAAATCACTGTGGCATTCTGTTGAAGAAGCAATATCAAGAGGGACTGATTTTGTAAAAAATCTTTATTTTGTACCGGATCTGGCTTACAGCAGAAAAAAATCGGAAGAAAAATCCGATAAGGTAAAGGCTTTTATAGGCGATGAAGTCAGGATTGAAATTCCTGCAGATAAAGACGGATATCTGACGGTTATACACTGGAACGGAGAAATTCTTTCTCTCCTCTTTCCGAATATTCATGAAAAAGACACCTCTGTTAAAGGCCGGACAATAAAAATCCTCAGAGGCATGATTGATCCTCCTGCCGGCATACAGTACATTAAAGTATTTATTACAGAAGATAAAATACTGAATCCTGAAGAAATGGATTTCAATGATGCAAATTCAGTGATGAAACATATAGAAGGATTTACAAAAGAACTCTCTGAAATTGATGAGAAGAGATGGTCTGAAAAAATAATTACCTGTGAAGTTTTGGAATTTATCAAATAAATTTATCGTAAACAAAAGGGCTGTCTCCCGGCGGAGACAGCCCTTTTGTTATCAATCTATTTCTTCAATGCCCGTTTAATATTCTCTATAGACTTCTTCAGTGCATCTTTCATATCACTGTCTTCTTCTGTTTTAGACATTTTTTCCAGAACTTCCAGAGTTTTTTCGTCACCAATCTTGCCGAGTGTTGTAACTGCAATCATTCTGACAAAAATATTCTTATCCGTCAGAGCTTCTGTAACATACTGAACAGATTTATCACTTTTTATCTCTCCCAGTGATCTCACTACAGATGCTCTTATGACGTCACTTTCGCCTTCTTTAAATAACTTAAAAAGCGGTTCTACAGCCTTGCTATCGCCGAGTAAACCGAGGGATGATATGGCTGAAGTTTTTACTCTCTGATTTTTATCTCCCAGTGATTGACACAAAGGTTCAACTGCTCTTTTATCTTTAAAATCTCCTAAAACTCTGGCAGCGGTCATTCTTACTGTTTCGTCCTCATCTTTAAGGCATTCAATTATATAGGGAATAGCTTCCGATGAAAAATCTTTAAGCCTTCTGAAAGCATATACTGCATCCACTCTTACTCCCCAGTCAGAATCCTTTAAAGCTTTGATAAGCGGTTTTATAGCCTGTTTGTCTTCCAGTTTTCCAAGTGCTTCTGCTGCAATACTTCTTATATTTTCATTTTTATCATGTTCCAGCACATTAATCAAACATGGCACAGCCCTTTTATCACCCAGATTGCCGAGAGCCCATACTGCAGTATGTCTGGTATCATCATCAGAAGACGGATTTTCAAGATCTTCTATGAATTTCTTTACCTTCCGGCTCATAGGAAGCTCTTCATCAAAGGATATACTTTCGGCTTTTGCAATAGAATTAAATGAATGTCTGTAATTGCCTCCTGAAAATACAGGAAATAAAGTTAAAAGGAAAGAGAATAATACTAATAATATAGAGTATTTAAAAATGTTTTTCTTCACACCGGTCTCCTTTCAAATATTAAAAACTTGAAGGTGTAGTTACCCATATGGCTTCTACATCTTCCTGGCCTACATTTTTCCAGCTGTAAGAAAGAGAAGAATCCAGATGTACACTGTCACCCTTCTCCAGGACATACCTGTTATTGCCGAAATTAAGCTCTAACTTTCCTGAAATAACTATTCCAAATTCTTCACCTTCCGGATGATAAAAATTCTGTAATGAACAGTTACCTACTTTAAATTTTATATACATAGGCTGGAGCTTGTTATTTTCCGATCTTTTGGAAAGTAACTCAATAGTAATGCCTTTTTTACCGGAAGGTATAGCCTGTCTCTGGTCATTTCTCATAATAGAAATTCTCTTCACACTGTTGTCTTCAAAAAACTGAACTATGCTGACATCCAAAGCTCTTGCAATCTTATCAAGACTGGCTATGGACGGAGAAATTTTACTGTTTTCAACCTGAGAGAGAAGGCTGTTGGAAAGACCTGTTCTTCTGGACATCTGCCTGATAGATACGCCCTTTTGTTTTCTCAGGTCTCTTATCTTCTTACCAATATCTTCTATAAGATTATCGACTTCTTTATTAATAAGATTTTTTTCATCTATAATCTTTTCAAGGGTAGATCTTATGTCATCTATCTTAAAAGGTTTCTGTATATAATCATATGCTCCATGTTTTAACATATCTACAGCACTTTCCAGTGACGGACATCCGGTAAGAATAAGTATGTTTATATCATTATCAATCTCTTTTATTTCTTTAAAAACCTCGGTACCATCTATATCAGGTAATTTCAGATCGAGTATAACTATATGATATATATCCTCTTTTACCATATGTACCGCATCAAGACCGCATGAAGCAACAGACACAGTATAACCTTCTGTTATCAATAAATCTTCCAGAAATGTACTTACATCTTCATCATCTTCTACAAGCAAGATATGAATAGATTCTTTGTTAATCTCTATCACCTCCTGTTGAAAAAATATAGTAGTATAAAAAAATACTCCTAATTAACTATTATAGTCAGTTTCATAACAATCAATAATTAATAAAAAGCAAAAAACAAATAGTAAATAATGAACTGTGAGAAATGTCCCGTTTTTTTTCACTTTTCACTTTTCACTCCAATGAAATATACTATAAAAACACAGATAAAGTATACTAAAATTATTCTATAATTGCAAGTATTTTATATACCTGACAGATTAACTGCATAAAAATAACATAATTTTTCTAGTCTCTCGTCCAGGGAAATAAACTTTATATGTTCCGGCAGACTTTCTGCTATTTCACGGGCCTTATCCAGATAGGATCTATATAAAAATTTCTTATCTATTACTTCGTCTGTTTCTGGCGTATCTTTATGAACCAGTGCCTGACGGAGTGAAAATTCCGGCATAATTTTTTTAAATTCCTTATGATGCCAGTCGCCTGTAAGGATATTAAATTCGTATAAACCCAGGAATCTTTCTCCGTATCTGGAGATAAAATCTATTGTATCCATAATAAAATCCAGATCTGTATCATCAAGGGTATAATGAAGATTTATTCTTGCCCATCCGGGTTTCAAACCATTGTAACCCTGACTGACAACCTCTCTGTATCGTGTGGAAGTAGCAAGATCTATACCGAGTAAATAATGTCCGTAAGGGCCGGCGCAGGAACAGCCTGCCCTGCTCTGTATACCGAAGAGATCGTTCTGTAATTTGGAAATATACTTGGGATGAAAATACCTGTTTCTATGTTTTATATTAAATGAAACAATGGCTATACGATTTTCATATCCTTCAGGCCCCAGGATCTCAATAAGAGGATTATGTTTCCACTGTTCATAAAAATGTTTGAGATTATGCTTTTCTCTTTCATGTATTGTATTAATACCTATATAATCCTTAACCTGTAAAGAAAGGGCTGTTCTGAGTACCTGAACTATGCCGGGAGTGCCAGGTTTTTCTCTTTCTTCTATATCAGTAAGAAAATCATGTTCTTCAGTGTTTACATAAGCAACTGTGCCGCCTCCTCCGAAGGTGGGGGAAAGAGTTCTGTCATATATTTTTTCATGAAACATAAGAACTCCGCTTGAACCGGGGCCACCAAGGAATTTATGAGGGGAAAAGAATATGCCGTCAAAATAAGATTTACTGTCTTTATGTATATTAACCGGAATATATGGAGCACAGGCAGCAAAATCAAAGAAAATCAGACAGTCATGTTCATGGGCTATTTCAGCCAGTTTATAAACATCTGTCTTAACACCTGTCACATTTGACGCAGCAGACAGGGAAGCTATTTTCATTCTTCCCTCCCATCTCGTATCTTCAAGCTTTTTTATAAAATCTTCTACCGACAGTTCACCGCGGCTGTCAAGTCTTACAGGTATGACCTCACAGAAACCTTCTCTCCAGGAAACAAGGTTAGAATGATGTTCATAAGGCCCTACAAAAACAACCGGTTTCTTAATATTACATTTTTTTATACAGTCATTCAGATCGCGAAAGACCTTTTTAAAACTCGGGGAAATATAAAGGCCGAGAATTTCCATCAGCTTCTGTATGGCTGCTGTCGTACCTGTACCTGTAAAAATTACATGATAATCATCTGTAGCATTAACAGCTTTTTTAATAATATGTTCTGCTTCAAAAAATCTCCTGGTAGTAAGCCATCCTGTTTCATCATCTTCCGTGTGGGTATTGGCATAATCTTTCTGAAGTTCCAGAAGGTATCGTTCAATAAAGTAGAGATTTCTTCCCGATGCCGTATAATCAAGATATAACATTAACCTTTTCCCGAAAGGTGTTTCTATAAAATGATTGGCACCTGTTATCTGAGATCTTATATAATCCAGTTCTTTACTCATAAGCAAACAAAATCCTTTCGATAAATCTGAGCAGTGGCCTTTGCCACTGCTGATTTACTTTAAGCCACTATATTCAGAAGTCTGTCAGGAACATAAATAGTTTTCCTGATTGTTTTACCTTCAGTAAATTTCTTTACTCTGTCCATTTCAAGAGCCATACCAAGAAGTGTATCCTTGTCAATTCCCGGTTCAACTTCAACAGTACCTCTAAGTTTTCCGTTTACCTGTATTGAAATGGTGATAACAGTATCTTTTGCAAGATTTTCATCATAAGAAGGCCACGGCTGTTCTGCCGCAAGTTTCTTATCATCAACAACCTTCTCCCATATTTCACAGGCAATATGAGGAGCAAAGGGATATAAGAGTAAAGTAAGTATTTCCATCATTTTTACCGGTATTTTCTTCATAGAAGTAAGATGATTTGTATAGGTCATTATTTCAGATACTGACGTATTGTATTTCATCTTTTCTATTCTGTCGCTCACATGTTTTACAGTCTTATGAATGAGCCGGAGATTTTCTTCACTGACTTCTGCTTTTCTGTCTACTTTTTCCATAAGGTTCCATACTCTGTTTAAAAATTTATATACTCCTATAACTCCGTTCGGATCCCAGAAAGAAACCTGATCAAATACACCCATAAACATTTCATAGACTCTGAAGGTATCGGCACCGAATTCCTGAACTATATCATCAGGGTTTACCACATTTCCTCTGGATTTGGACATTTTCTCTCCGTCAGAGCCTAAGATCATGCCATGAGACGTTCTCTTTTTATATGGTTCACTGCATGACAGAAGTCCTTCGTCATAAAGGAATTTATGCCAGAATCTGGAATAAAGAAGATGAAGTGTGGTATGTTCCATACCGCCGTTATACCAGTCTACAGGCATCCAGTAATCCAGTTTTTCTCTGGAAGCAAATTCACTGTCATTTTTCGGGTCCAAATAACGAAGGAAATACCAGGAAGAACCGGCCCACTGTGGCATTATATCAGTTTCTCTTTTTGCATCTCCTCCGCAACAGGGACATATCGTATGTACCCATTCCTTTACGGAAGAAAGAACAGTTTCTCCCGATTCCGGAGGGATGAAATTATCCACTTCAGGGAGCACTACAGGCAATTCTTCTTCAGGAACAGGGACGAAACCGCATTTTTTACATTCTACCAGGGGAATAGGTTCACCCCAGTAACGCTGTCTTGAAAAAACCCAGTCTCTCAATTTATAATTTACCTTGCTTCCCCCCAGATGTTTCTCTTCCAGCCAGGCAATCATTTTATCTATTGCATCCTTTACGGTCATGCCGTTTAAGAAATCCGAATTTACGAGTATTCCTTCATCTGTATCGGTATAGGCTTCTTTTTCTATATCTCCACCTGCTATAACCTCTACAACAGGAAGGTTGAACTTTTTTGCGAATTCATAATCTCGAGTGTCATGGGCAGGAACACCCATTATGGCTCCCGTGCCGTAAGACATAAGGATATAATCTGATATCCAGAGAGTGATTTCTTTATTATTTGCAGGGTTTATGGCATGGATGCCTTTAAGGTGCACACCTGTTTTATCTTTACTCATTTCAGTTCTCTCAAAATCCGATTTATTCGCCGCTTTTTCTCTGTATTCTTTTACTTCTTTGTAATTTGTTATCATCCCTGATAATTCTTCAATCAGAGGATGTTCAGGAGAGAGAACCATATAGGTTGCGCCGAATATGGTATCTGCCCTGCTTGTAAAAATCTTTATAATTTTATCCGTATCTTTCACGGGAAAATCTATTTCAGCTCCGTAGCTTTTACCTATCCAGTTTATCTGCTGTGCCTTAATCTTTTCCAGATAATCTACATTATCGAGATCACTTATCAATCTGTCCGCATATTCGGTAATTTTAAGCATCCACTGTTTTCTTTGCTTTTTTATTACTTCTCCTTCGCATCTTTCACATCTGTTATTGACCACTTCTTCATTTGCAAGACCGACTTTACAGGAAGTGCACCAGTTAATAGGCATATCTGACTTGTAGGCGAGGCCTTTCCTGAACAAACGAAGAAATATCCACTGAGTCCATTTATAGTAATCAGGGTCAGAAGTTCTCACTTCTCTGGACCAGTCAAAGGAAAGCCCCAGGGCTTTAAGTTGTCTTGTGAAATTATTTATATTGTCATCTGTAGATTTCTTGGGGTTTATACCTGTTTTTATGGCATAATTCTCTGCCGGGAGGCCGAAAGAATCAAAACCTATAGGATAAAGAACATTGAAACCTTCCATCCTTCTCTTTCTGGCAAGTATATCAAGAGCAGTATAGCTTCTCGGATGTCCCACATGAAGACCCTGTGCGGAAGGGTAAGGGAATTCTATTAAAATATAGATTTTTTGCTTTGAAAAATCATCACGTGCTTCATATATTTTCTTTTCTTCCCATATTTTCTGCCATTTACTTTCTATTTCCTTAAAGGGGTAACTCATAAACAATCACCTTTTCTGAGAATTTTATACTAAAAATACTGGCTCATTCTAGCAGAAAAACAATGGCTTTGTAAAGGGAAACTTTAAAGTCGTGACGGATAACGCGTAATGCGTGACGGGAGGTTAAGTTCTTCTGTCTGCTTGCTTTTCTAAGGATGTTATCCTATAATAGTGAAAAGTGAATAGTGAGTAGTGAATAGAAGCAGCAAGTATTTTTTTCACTTTTCACTTTTCACTTTTCACTGATTAAGAGGAGGTTTTCTATGCGTTATCTTCTATTATTTTTTGCATTTATCTTAATATCTGCTTCAATCTCAACGGCAGCCTGTATTGACCCCGGTTCATCCATAGTATGTTCCGGCACAAGAGACGGTGTTATGTACGGTCTGGACAAAAAAAATGGGGGAGTAAAATGGTCATATAAAACAGATGGTTCTCTTGAATACTGCGAGCCTGTAGCAGTTGACGGTATTATCTGTTTTGGCTCAGAAGACGGAAATATTTACGGTATAGAAGGATCTACAGGAAGAGAAGTCTGGAGGGTTAAAACTGATAAAAAGATAAGTTCCGGCGCTGCGTCAGCAAACGGCATGGTATATATAGGTTCAAGAGACAACCGCCTCTATGCTGTAGAAGCGAAAACAGGGGTTAATAAATGGGCCTATCCGACAGACGGCTCTATAGAAGGTTTCACTCCTGTAATCGGAGACAACGGAAATATCGTTTTATTCGGTTCAAAAGATCAGTATTTCTATGGTATTAACGCCAGAGGCGGTCAGGAAATGTGGCGTTATAAAGCTGATGATCCCATATTTCAAACGAAAGCAGTCCTCGGACCAACCATGGTATATTTCTGCTGTAAAAATGGTTTCGTTTACGGACTTGATATTAAAACAGGAAGAGAAATGTGGAGATTTCGCACAGAAAGAGGTATAGACAGAGCATATCCGGCATATGCCAACGGATTTGTCTATATTGCTTCTGTAGATGACAGATTATATGCCATAAATGCTGTAACAGGGCTGGAAGCATGGAGTTTTCGCGCAGATACTGCCATAACATCTACCCCTGCCTGTTATGGGAACACAGTTTATGTTTCTTCAAGAGACGGACATTTCTATGCAATTAACGGACTGAATGGTGCCAGACTATGGAGAACGAGACTTGACTCGGATGTAGTTGATACACAGCCCACATTTTTTGAAAACAGAGCCTTTTACCAGACCTGTGTATATATAGGAACAATAAAAGACTGCCTCTATGCTTTCGATGCAAAGACAGGAGCCCAGTTATGGAGATACCGTACAGATGCATCTGTCGAGAAAACTCATCCCATCTTCTACGAGGGAATTCTCTATCTGGGATTCTTAGATAAATATTTCTATGCTCTGGAAGCCACTACAGGTGCACAGACCTGGCGATTCAGAGTTTTTGAAGATTAACTTCACTGAGTAATGTGAGTAGTGAAAATCCACTCACTACTCACTACTCACTACTCACTTCTTTTCTTCTTCCGGTGTTCTGTCCTTTTCTCCCAATTCTATCAATACTCCTCCGCAGGCATCGCATTTTACTTCATAGGGCGGATTGGGTAAAAAGAAATCGGGGCCGAAATGAATTACTGCACCGCATTTACATTCAAATTCTCCTGAAATATGAAAACTGCCACCTCTTTCTTTTGTCAGTTCTTCCATTTCCTGTAATAATTTCAGTTCACCTTCACGATAGAGATTTGCTGCTTCTTCTGCCAAAAAAAATCACCACCTTAAAAAATTAAAAAGAATAACATTTTTTCACGACAGGTAGTTTCACTTCTACTGGAAATTTTACGTAATTTCATAAATCTATTAATTGATGAGGGTGATGGGTAAAGAAGATCCAAAACCCAAAACCCAAAACCCAAAACCTGAAAGATTTAATTTTCATTTATATATAAAATTACCTGTCATTTTTAAACGTAATCATTTAAATATTTCCACAGAGGAAATCACTTTTCCTTTATAGTAATATAATTTTATGGTATAATTTTATTTATTACATATGAAAGGCAAAGAATCAAAGAAAATGAATAGACGCGACTTTTTAAAATTTTTTTCATGTGCCATTATGGCGGCAAATACGTGGTCTTCCCCATCAGTCGAAGCAAAAGGATTGACAGAAGATGAAAAAATATTTCTCGATAAAATCACTATGGCAGAGAAGAAAAATCTGTTTAAGAAACCTCTGAACAATATAATAACAGAAACAGGTAAATCCTTTCTAAAAACCCCTTATGTTCCTGATACTCTTGATAATTCAGGCAATGAAGCACTTGTCACAAACCTTCACGGTCTGGACTGCTGGACTTTTTTTGAAAATACACTTGCCATATCAAGGGTAATAAAAAAAAGGGAAAAAACCTTCGATGATTATAAAAAAGAACTGGAATTTATAAGGTACAGAAATGGTATAAGAAATGGATATACAAGCAGACTTCATTATTTTGTAGACTGGATTTATGATAACAGTAAAAAAAGTATCGTAAAAGATATAAACAGAGACCTGGGAGGGATAAAATTAAATAAAAAAATTAATTTCATGACCGGTCACAGAGAAAGCTATCCTCCTCTGAAATCAGATGAAGATTTCAATAAATTGAAAAAAATTGAGAAAGACATAAATTCCAGGGTTCAGTATTATATACCGACAGAAATGATACCGAAAATAGAAGATAAACTCAAAGACGGAGATATAATAGGCCTGGGCACCACAATAGAAGGGCTCGATGTAACCCATACCGGATATATATATAAAATAAAAGGTATATCTCATATGCTCAATGCGTCATCAAAAACAGGCTCTGTCGAAATTTCCGACTGCACTCTCTATGATTATCTTATATCAGTAGAGAAGCCGGGCATAATAGTGGCCAGGGCTTTAGATATTTAATAAAGTAAAAAATCATACAAAAGAAACGGAGGAAACAATATGTTAAAAAATTTTCATCTATTCATATTAATTCTATTTTTAAGTCTCTCTTTCGGGTGTATTACATTGAAAAAGGCAGAACCGACACCGACCCCCGAACCAACTGCAACACCGACTCCTCAGGAACCTTCTCTGGAAAAGATTATCCTTTCGAAAGATAGTAACGGCACAGAAGAAACTGCAGAATTCAAAAAGGAAGATAGTGAAATATATCTTTTCTTCGAAGCAAAAAACCTTCCGGAAAATACTGTAATAAAAACCATATGGCTTTCTGTTAACGGAGAGACAGAAAATAAAATATCCGAATCATCTATGAAAGCAGGAGGTAATATAAATTCGGGAAGTTTTAATCTCATAAGACCTTCTGAAGGGTGGACATATTCTGACTACAGGGCCGATATTTATTTTGACGATAAATTAATGAAATCTGTTCCTTTCAATATAGAAATAAAATCAGATACTCCTGAACCGGAACCACAGGCAACTCAGGAAATATTTTCAGAAACAACTCCATCAGTCACATCAGGTATAGAACCAATAAATATGTTTTATTTCAAAACATCTATGACTTACGGAGAAAAAAAAGCAAAATTTACCGTATGGATAAATGAACAATATCTGGGAGAATTTACTGAAAGTACTGATATGAATATAAGTAATATGCTTCATACGGGTAAAAATACTGTAGCCATAGTGTCGTCCCTTCATAAAAACCTGGTGTCATACATAAACCTCTCTATAGGCTCTATGTGGAGAGGGAAAGATTTTCCTATTTTAATACATAAAAGACAGCTATCAGGTGAGGACACTATTCATTATACATTGAATATTCCCGATGTTTCCGGGATAAAAAATTCCCCTCCGCCGGAAGAATATAATCTGAAAATTGCCATGGTTTACGGTTCTCCTAAATCTACGTTTACAGTCTTTATAAATGGTTTTCAGATGGGTATATACAGCAGAGATGTTTCTCTGGATGTAACACCATTTATAAGAACAGGGAAAAATGAAGTAAAGATTATAAGTGATGTAGAAAAAAATAATTACGGTATTAAAATGATCCTTGGCTCTCTGAGATGGGGTAAATGGGCTACTGTAATCAGCCATTCGAGAAATACAGCAGGAAAAGATACTGCTTTATATAAACTAAACATTCCCGATTTCACAAAAATAAATAATCCTGTGTTATCTGAAACATATATACTGAAAACAAATATGGATTTCGGAACATACTCAACACAGACAAGTACCTTCGAAGTGTTTATAAATGATATACAGTTAGGTATTTTCAATGACAGTACTTCCGTAGAGATAAACAATTATCTAAAACCCGGGAAAAACAGTATTAAAGTAAAAAGTAACATAGAAAAAAACCTGATGTCCGACATAACCCTTACTGTAGGAACTGATAAAAACGGCAAATGGAATACTCTCATAAATCATGGCAGATCTTTACAGGGAAATGATACAAAAACCTACGGATTAATGGTTTCAGGAGAAAATATTGCAGTGGAAGAACCTTCCGATCAATGTACAATGAAAGTAAATATGACATTCAAACAGCAGGGATGCCACCTGACTGTTCATATTAATGATGAGTTTGTAGGGAGATTTGATTCCAGTACATCAATAGATGTAAATGGATTTTTGAAGAAAGGCAAGAATAAAGTCCGAATAGAAACTGTGGTAAGTAAAAATCTCTTAAGCGGTATAGGAATTACCATAGGAGCCAACAGAGACGGGAAGTGGGCGACTCTTCTGAGCCATGAAAGAATGGAGCAGGGAACATATAATGATGATTATACTGTAATAGTTAAATAATAGAAAAAAGGAGTGAATATTTATTATAAAAAATCTTTTATTTCTTATATTGCTGTTAGCAGGCCTTTCCGGCTGTTTATGTAAAGGCACAGTTACAGTTGCTCCAACTCCTGTACCGGAAATAAACATTGAAAAGGCAATACTTACAACAGATAGAAACGGAACTGAAGGTATGTCCACCTTTAAAATGAGCGATAATGACATATACCTGATTTTCCAGGCAAACAATATGCCGGCAGATACACAGATAAGGAGCGAATGGTCTTTTGTAAACACAGAAGAGGGAAAGGAAGATAAAAAAGGGGAATTTAATATAAGATCAGACGGGATTATGAAATCAGGCAGTTTCACCTTCACCAGACCTGAAGAAGGATGGCAGGCAGGGGAATATAAAGTAAAACTTTATTTCAATGAAAAACTTATGAAAAATATTTCCTTTACAGTAGAAAGCCCTGCTGCTGCAGTAGAAGAACCTGAATATTACGAAGGGGCCGTTGAACCAATGTCTTTATTTTTTCTAAAGACATCTATTCCGGAACAGGATAAAAAACCTGAATTATCGGTATTAATTAATGATGAAGAAATAGGTAATATGGAAACAGATACACAGATAAACGTAAGTTCCCATCTCCATAAAGGTGAGAATTCTGTCACCGTAACCAGTAATATAGAAGAAGAACTTTCTTCTGATATAAAATTAACAATAGAAGCCATATGGAGAAATAAAAAGTTTCCTCTTTTAATACACAGAAGAAAGCATAAAGGAGAGGATACTGTTAAATATAAACTGGATATACCGGACGTAAGTAAAATAGAAGGCCCTCTGCTTAAAGAAGAATATAACCTGAAGACAGATATGGGAAACGGGACACCTGAAACAACCTTTAATATTAGCATAAACGGTTTTCCTACAGGTTCTTACAGTGATTCTGTAAATCTGGACGTCACACCTTTCATGAAAAAAGGGGAAAATGAAATAAAAATAACAGGTGAAGTGGATAAAAATCTTTCAGGCAGAGTAACTCTTACACTGGGTTCTTTAAGATGGGGGAAAATGGCTCCCATACTTACATGCAGCCGTAAAAAAACAGGAGTTTCTCTCTCCGTATATAAAATAAATATACCTGATATAACTGAAAATAAAATACCGGAGCATACCTATATACTTAAAACTGAAATGGCAGGCGGAACAGACGGAACAAAATTCGAAATACTGATAAACGACGTCCAGATCGGGATTTTCGGTTCAGACACTACTGTAGATATAACTCATTATCTCAGGGAAGGACTCAATAAAATAAAGATAAAAAATGATATAGATGAAAATCTTCCGACAGATGTTATTGCAAGCATTACAACAGATAAAAAAGGCCAGTGGAAAAACCTTCTGAAACACACGGCCATAAAAAAGGGGACTTCCGAAAAAGACTATGATCTGATTGTGCCTGAAAAAGATGATATCATTCCTCAATGTACGATGAGAATCGACATGACGGGTAAAAAACCCGATACATATTTTAACATTTATATAAATAACTATATAGTGGGAACCTTTGAAACAAATACTTCCATTGATGTTACTGGTTTTATGAAAGAAGGAGCAAACAAAGTTATAATAGAAAGCAATATTCCTCAAAATCTAACTTCTGAAGTAACTGCAGGTATAGGTTCATATAAAAACGGTTCGTGGGATACACTGCTTACTCACAGTAAATCCGGGAAAGGAACCTTTAAGGATGAGTATACGGTAATGATAAAATAGTGAGCAGTGAGTTACACTATAAATACTTTATTATCTTTAAAGGAACTGAATAACAGACTATCGAATATAAAAAGATACATAGAAGTTTTAGTAAAAATAATTTTTATGTCCATCGAAAGTGCAAAAGTATTTATAGAAAAAATGAAAACAGATCCGGACTTTGCAAAAAAAGTAAGCACATGTAAAGACAGCGAGGCAAGACATTCGCTGGTAAAGTCATCAGGGCTTGACTTTACAGTAGAAGAATTAAAAAAAGTTAAATCAGAACTATCAGAAGCAGATCTTGACAGTGTGGCAGGCGGGTGCTCTCTGGAAGGAGGCCACTGGTGTGATCCTCCCTATGGATACAAATAGGCTGTAAAATAGAACAATGAAGAAGCAATCCCGGTCAGGGTTGCTTCTTTTGTAATGGCATTTCTCTGAAGAATTGCTTTATTTCGAATGAATCGTTTGCTCAGTTACACTTATCAATAAAATCCTATCAGATTGCTACTATAATTTTCCTGAGTGTTTCTATTCTGTGATTTAACTCTATAAATAGATTACCGTTAAGTTTCGGAAGAATATTCATCAAATGCCTCATATCTCCGCTGTCAAAGACAAACATTAAAACATCTCCCATGGCAGGTTCTGCTATTATCTCAGAAGGCTTTTCTTCAAATATATGATCTTCACCGACGATATTGCCTTCTCCCAGTATATAAACTGTTCCGGTCCAGCCTGATGGTGACACAGAGCTTACAGAAACTGCTCCTCTGGCAATAATATAAAAATTTCTGTCTGTCTGTCCTTTCGTGAGTATCTCCGAGTCTTCGCCGTAATATACCTGCTTTGCTCTTCCTGCCACCATAGAAAGTTCTTCAGAGGATAGCCCTGAAAAGACAGAAGATTTTCTCAATAGAGAAACTCTCTCTTTAAGAGTTTCATAAATCATCTTTTTAAGTGAATGAATATCAAGAGACGGCCACTTATAACCTGCCCTGTCCAGGATAAATTCTGTTTTTTCGGACATGGTTATAACATGAGTCATTTTCTTTATATCCTCATAGGCCATCCACCCCATATGAACCATAAGTCTCTCTATATATTCACGAAAATCACAGTGATCATAATGCTCCAGAAGATAATCTATAATAAGAGGAAGAGGCATTTGTTCTAAATTCAGGCCTGCTTCAGGGGAAGAAAGGAGGTAAGAAAGATCTGTTTTTACAAAATTTTCTATATGGAATATCTCCTGTTTTACTTCTGCCACATCGAAAAGGGATAAAATTGCACCGCTTACTCCATCCACATATGACAGATCCACCCTGCCGAAATTTATGGGAATAACGCCGAGATTAATGAAAGATTTCATCCTCTGATAAAAACCGTTTGAGTCTATGTTTTCCTGGAATATACCTGTCTCTGAATCAAAGGTAATATTACCTGCTCTGTAAATATTTACCATAACTCCTTTTGCTCTTGCATTTACAAGAAGTTTTTCCCCTTCCAGTTTTGTCTGAAGATAATAGTTACCGGAATCCTGCCCTCTATCTACCATATCTTCTGTAAAGATGGCCATTTTTTTATTTTTCATCTGTCCCTCTCCGACAGATACAGTAGATACATGGTGAATATCTTTCTTTTTTCCTGAGAGAGAGAAATCAAGGAGATTCTTAGTAGATGTTACATTATTATTATAAAATTCCTTATAGAGACCGTAATGTTTCACATATGCAGCGGAATTGATTATACAGTCTATTTTTAAAGACAGGTCGTCATATAGGACTCTATCAAGACCGAGATATTCTGACGAAAGATCACTTTTTAATATGTGTATCCTGTGACTGTATTGTTCGAATAATTCAGGGCCGAAATAATAATTTAATTTCTTTACCAGACGTTCTCTGGATTCTTCTTCACTCCTGCCTCTCACTGTTACATAAAGATAATAATTATCTTTTTTCAGGAGATCCCTGATGAGATAGCTTCCCAGAAAACCTGTACCGCCTGTAAGGAGAATATGCCTGTACTTTCTCTTTACAGAAAAATCGACAGAAGTATATTTTTTATAATTTTCTCTGTATTTCTGAATGGCTTCCTCTATTTCAGGAATTTTAATATCTGACTTAATTGGAAGAGCCATATCTTTTTTGATATCCATAAGCTTCTTTTTAAGATTATCCTTTATTCCTGTCAGGTTCCCCGCCATTTCTTCAATAGTCTGATATTTGAATACATCATTTAATTTTATTTCAAAATCCTTCTGAAGTTCTGCCACAAGAGCTACTGCCTTAAGGGAATGACCTCCCAGGGTAAAGAAATTGTCTCTCATACCGATATTACTCACTTCGAGTATTTTTTCCCATGCTCTTGCAATCGTCTTTTCAGTCTCATTTACCGGTAATTTAATCTCTTTTTCATCTCTTTCCCTGTGAGGATCAGGGAGATTTTTTCTGTCCACTTTCCCGTTCGGCGTTAGAGGGATCTTCTCAAGCCTTATAAAATAAGAAGGAACCATATATTCAGGGAGAGTCTTTTTCAGGAATTCCTTCAGATTTTCTATATCTATATCTTCTTCCGATACAATATAGGCACAGAGAGATTTATCGCCTTTTGTAATTTCACGGGCTATAACCACTGCATCTGTTACAGATGAATATTCCTTCAGACCATGTTCTATTTCTCCCAGTTCTATACGAAATCCGCGGATTTTCACCTGTTCATCTATTCTTCCGAGGAATTCAATATTGCCGTCATGAAGCCATCTGACAAGGTCTCCCGTGCGGTACATTTTTTCTCCCGGACGGAAAGGATTATTTACAAATTTTTCTGATGTTAATTCCGGTCTGTTCAGATAACCTCTCGAAAGGCCGGAACCTGATATATATAATTCACCTGCCACTCCGGCAGGTAATAACAATCCGTCACTGTCAAGTATGTATATGTCAGTATTGGCTACAGGTTTTCCTATGGGAATATTCTCATGCATATGCTCTACATTAAAGGTAGTGGTTATCACTGTATATTCAGTAGGGCCGTAACAATTTATTATCTTATAGGGCTGTTTTTTGAAAGATGTAAGTTTGTCTCCTCCCGTATAAAGGATTCTGAGAGAGTGGTTTTCTTCTGAATTCATAAACTGTTCTGCAAACTGGGTGGGAAGGCAGGCACAGGTAATATTATTCTCTTCAAAATAACTGTTTATATCCTTCAGAGAAAGTCTTATTTCATCAGGAATTATATGAAGAGCGGCGCCGGAAATCAGACAGAGGAATAATTCGCTTATACCTGCGTCAAAACCGAAGCTTATATATTTACTTACTCTATCCTGTGGTGAAAGAGAAAATAAATCTTTATGGTAAAGACTCATATTTACAACAGAATGATGTTCTATCATAACTCCTTTTGGTTTGCCTGTTGTGCCTGATGTATATATAATATAGGCAAGATCTGAAGGGTTACCTCTTTTTAATCCTTCTCTTACAATTCCTTCCCACAGGGAATCTTCATCAAGATATATAACAGATCCGTCGAAGTTTATATATTTCTCTAAATGTTTCTCTGTCAGGAGAATGGATGCTCCGGAATCTTTCAACATAAATGCAATTCTTTCGGAAGGGTAAGAGGGATCTACCGGGAGGAAAGCAGCTCCTGCCTTAAGGATGCCCAGTATACCTGGAACCATTTCTGCAGTTTGAGAAACCATTATTGCTATAATTTCATTGCCCTTTATGCCGGCAGAGAGAAGTTTTTCTGCGAGAATATTACCCTTTTCATTTAATTCCCTGTATGTAAGGTGTCTCTCTTTACAGACCACTGCAGTTTTATCTGCATGTTTCATAGCACTTTCTTCTACAAGTTCATGAATGGTTCTATTCAGATTATAGGGCATAGAAGTTTTATTAAATTCATAAAATAATCTGTTTTTCTCAGAGTCAGAAATAATATCTATGTCTTTAAGTTTAACATCCTTTTTCCCGGCTGTATTCTTAATGAGATTGATATAATGTTCTGCCATGCTGTCTATAGTCTCATCGTAAAAGAGGTTATTACGATACTCAATACAGAGGGTGAGATCATCTTCATTTTCAATCACATTCATTGAGAGATCGAGTTTTGCCACATCAAATTCAAAAATTAGTGGTTTAACAGTAATATTTTCTATAACTTTCTCTTCTCTTTTTTTCATAACACTGAAAAATACGTCAAAGAGAGGATATCTGCCAGCTTCTCTCTTTATGCCAAGAGAATCTACTATCATACCTGTTTCATAATCCTGATTCTCAAAGGCAGAGAAAATTTTAACTTCTATATCCCTGAGAAACTCTTTAAAGGTGCTGTTCCTCCGTGGATAAGTCCTTACGGGAAGAAGATTTCTAAACATACCTATGAGAGAGTTTACATCAGGTAATGTTCTTCCTGTTGCATGAGTTCCTATGACAATATCTTCCTGTCCGGTATATTTTGAAAGAAGAAGAGAAAAGAAAGAGAACATAGTCATAAAAAAGGTACTGTTTTCTTCTTCTATCCAGGATTTCAGAGCAGAAGTAAGAGCCCTGTCTATTGTATAAAATCTCTGTTTTCCCTTAAGAGATGCTTCTGAAGTTCTGGCCCTGTCGGTTATCAGGTTTAACCGTGGAATTTCGCCGTCATATACTTCATGCCAGTATTTTTTCTGTCTCCTTATTTCATAAGAATTTAAAAGACTTTCATGCCAGAAGGCATAATCTCTGTACTGTATCTTTAAAGGAGGAAGTTCCTGTCCTTCATAAAAACTCCAGAGTTCTTTCATAAATATATGAGAGGATATATCATCAAAAATAATACTGTGTATATCCAGGATAAATATATATTTATTTATCCCTGTTTTTATGAGACAGGTTCTGAGAAGAGGTGCTTTTGAAATGTCAAAAGGACGGGTAAAATCTTTTACTATTCCCGGAATATCTTCTTCAGAGCCTTCTCTGTATATACGTTTCACCCGGACTTTTTCGTGAATCTTCTGCACAGGTTTATCATCTTTTATATGAAAGGAAGTACGGAGTATATCATGACGGGCAATCATTCTGTCTATTCCATCACCGAGTTTTTTCTTATCAAGACATCCTTCAATAGAAAATACAAAGGGGTTATTAAAGGCAATTATTTTGTTTCCCATCTGATCTATAAAGAGCAAACGTTTCTGTACAGAAGAAACAGGGTAATACTCCATAGGTGACACAGGAGAGATCTGTAAGAACCTTCTATCCTCTATCCCTTTCAGCGGACTGTCTCCATTCTGA
This sequence comes from Vulcanimicrobiota bacterium, assembly GCA_036746235.1. GTDB lineage: Bacteria > Vulcanimicrobiota > SpSt-956 > SpSt-956 > JAKJGF01 > CALARM01. Next base: position 34,605 of record DAIOEN010000008.1, read on the forward strand.
ACTATCCATTTCAGTGAAGATTCTATATGACCTGCCATATCTTCTATAACATTCTCTGTAAAACAGTCTCCGTCATAGGAAATCTTTATAGAAAGTTCTTTTCCCGGTGCAATGATTAAATTAAGAGGATAATTGGATTTTTCGTAGGATTTCAGATCTTTTATCGATATGCCTTTACCACTGACGGCATCTTCATCAAAGGGATAGTTCTCAAAAACTAAAAGACAGTAAAAAAGCGATTCCCCCGGAGGAATACTGGCAAGAGACTGAATTTTATTCAGAGATATATGGCTGAAATTATTACCATCCTGTATGGATGTCTGAATATTTTTAAGATTCTCTATTACTGACTCATCAGGGTTCAGCTTTACTCTGAGAGGAATGGTATTTATAAAGAGTCCTATCATCTGTTCAACACCCATAAGGTCAGAGGGCCTTCCTGAAACGGTAATACCGTAAACTATATCATCAAGGCCGCTGTAGGAGGAAAGAACAGAAGACCAGGCCAGATGAACCAGGGCATTAATGGTTATCCGGGCAGAACGGGAAAATTTCTGACATTCCAGATAGAAATCTTCCGAAATATTATGGAAATGGTCTTTCAGATTTTCAATAGATTTATGGATATCAAGGGGTTTTCTGTTTATGGAAAGAGGAGTGGGAGTTGAAAAATCTGATAGATTTTTCTTCCAGTAATCTATAATTTTCTCTTCATCCTGTTCAGAAATCCATTTTATATATGATTCAAACGGGGGAGGAGGTGTAAAATCAAAAATTTCTCTGTTTATAATGGCTTCATAACTTCTGTTCAATTCCTGAAATATTAAAGGCATGGACCAGCCATCTATAAGGATATGATGACAGGTCCATATAAACCTGTATTCATTACTGCCCGGGTTGAACAGGTGAAGATAACTCAGAGGTGGTTCACTCAGATTGATCCCGTGACTTCTTACTTCTTTTCTGATATGTTCTATTTCTTCTTCCTGTTTTTCTTTATCCATTCCGGACAGATCTATTTCATGCCAGGGAAGAGAGACTTCTCTGTAAACTATCTGGAAAGGTTTATCGGCTCTTTCCCAGAGAAAAGCTGTTCTGAAGATTGGATGTGAGGAAAATATACACTGCCAGGCATGTTTTAAAGATTCTATATTCAGTTCCCCTTCATAGGTCCAGGAAACCTGTGTACAGTATTCATCAGAATCGGGAGCAGCAATGGCATGAAAGAAGAGACCTTCCTGGAGAGGAGACAGACTGTATATGGATTCTATTGAAGAAGGTTCTGTTATGCCGTCAAGGAAAGACTGGGATATAGAAGCAAGAGGGAAATCGGACGGAGTCAGATGTTTTGTTACAGGTTTACTGCAGTGACAGATTATCTCTTTTAAGCTCTCTATAAAATGTCCTGCAAGTTCTTTAAGCTGTTCTTCATCCCAGATATGAACACTGTATCCAAAAACCACAGATAAAGCCCTCCCGAATACAATGCCGTTAATATCCAGCAGATTTATTATACTGTTATCAGGAGATATGGCTATTCCGGAAGACTCTTCTCCGGAGCAGAATAATTCACCGTCCATTACACTGCCGTCAATCTGCCCCAGATAATTAAAGGCCACTCTCTTACCTTCCAGTTTTTTCAATTCATCTCCCTTCTCAGACAGATATCTCAATACACCATAGGAAAGACCTTTATCAGGAACATTACGTAAAATCTCTTTTACAGATTTTATAATAGAACCGTAATCTGCCATAGAAGAACTCTTCAGATGAACAGGAAATATGGTGGTAAACCATCCAACTGTCCGTGACAGGTCAGCATCAGAAACAGTCTCTTCTCTTCCATGTCCTTCCAGATTAATCACCAGACCGGATACATTGAAAGAACGATGGAAAGCAAGTAAAAGAGCAGAAAGTAATATGTCATTAATCTGTGTGTTATAGGCGGAAGGAACAACATTTAATAACAGTTCAGTATCATGAACAGAAAGAGAAACTTTATAGTCTTTCATATCGTAGAATGTAGATTCTTTATATTGAACGGGAAGAGCAGACTCATCTTTAAGAACTTCCAGCCAGTAAGGTCTGTGTTTTTCTGATGAAGGAATATATTTTATTAAACTCTCTGACCAGTATCTGTAAGAAGAGCTTTTAGCGGGAAGTGACGGGCTTTTACCTTCAGAAATCTGCCTGTATATATTCTGAAAATCTTCTATGATTATTCTCCAGGAAACCATATCTATAAAGAGATGATGTATTACTATAAAGAATCTGTCACGACCATCTCTATGGCCTTTAAAGAGTGCACCTCTTATGACAGGCCCTTCTGTTATATTCAGAGATGATTGAAGGGAATTACATGTTTCTGTAATAAACACAGACAGATCTTCCGTCACAGAAGAAAGATCTACCAGATCCACTGAAGCAGCGATCTTCTCAGGTTTTTCATAATACTGAATCCATTTGCCTTCTGATTGTAACTCCTGTCTTACTCTCAGTCTCAGCCCGTCATGATGATTTATTAAAATATGAAGAGTATTTTCTATAAGATCCCTGTTCCCATCCCGTTTAAGTGTAAAGAGAAAAGCCTGATTGAAGTGGTTTAGCCTGACAAATTCCTGTTCAAAAAACCATTTCTCTACAGGTATTAATGGCACTTCACCTGTAAGAAGTTCCTCTTTTCTTTCAGGTAATATTTTCTCCGTTACGGTAGAAAGGGATGCAATAGTTGGATTACGCAGTATCTGAGATGCTGTAATATGTAACCCTTCATTGTGTGCCCTTGCAGCTATTTGAATACTGATAATAGAGTCTCCTCCGAGACTGAAGAAATTATCATAAATCCCGACTCTGTCACATCTGAGAATATGTTTCCACAGGCCGGCAAGTATTTCTTCTCTTTCATTCCTGGGTGCCACATAGGTTTCCTGTGATGAAAGGTCATTCTGTTCAGGTTCCGGAAGGGACTTTCTGTCTAACTTTCCATGGGCAGTAAGAGGAATTTTGTCTATTTTCAGAAAACATGACGGAATCATATAATCGGGGAGAAATCGGGAAAGTTCTTTCTGTAATTCAGAGGATTTAAGTTTTATATCACTTATATAATATCCGCAGAGATATTTATTCCCCTGTTTATCACTTCTGTCAATGACTGCTGCATCTCTTATTCCCTTTATCTTCTTAAGAGCTTCTTCTATTTCGCCTAATTCAATACGAAAACCTCTTATCTTTACCTGTTGATCAATTCTTCCCAGGAATTCAATATTTCCGTCAGGAAGCCATCTGGCAAGGTCTCCTGTTCTGTACATCCTCTTCCCCGGCTCAAAGGGATTGGCTACAAATTTCTCTTTTGTAAGTTCTTCTCTGTTCAGATATCCTCTTGCCACACCTTCTCCTGAAATACAGAGTTCTCCCGGTATGCCCACAGGTGTGATTTTCCCGTATTTATTTAATATATAAACACAGGTATTGTAAACCGGCTTCCCTACGGGAATATTCTCATATGGTTTATCTATAATGAAACTGGATGTATAGACAGTATATTCAGTAGGGCCATAGGCATTTACCACTTCATAATTCTGCCTTTTAAAGGCTTTCAGCCTGTCTCCTCCTATTTCCAGCCATCTGAGTGTTCTGTTATCCGTAAGGGCCATAAACTGTTCTCCGAACTGTGTCGGAAATAGTGCTACAGTTATATTATTTGCTTCGAAATATTCATTCAGTTTCACAGGTGACAGACGGAGCTCTTCAGGAATAATATGAATTGACCCGCCGGAGATAAGAGCAGGAAATATTTCAGGCACAGAAGCATCAAAACCGAAAGATACATATTTTGAAACACTGTCTTTTTCTGTAATACCACGGGTGTTCTTAAACCAGACAGATAAATTTACAAGGGAGTGATGTTCTATCATTACACCTTTAGGCTGCCCTGTGGAACCTGATGTATAGATAATATAGGCAAGATCTTTTGAATTGTTAACATGTGGCAGATTTTCACCTGTACCGCTGTAGATAAAATGATCTGTTATATTCAGAACCTTTATTGAAGGCTTTATCTTTTCTGCCAGATGGGAATTAGCAATTAAGATAACAGCACCGCTGTCTGAGATTATATAATTTATTCTTTCCGGCGGATAGTGAGGATCTATTGGGACATAGGTTCCTCCTGCTTTCAGCACGGCAAGAATGCTTACTATCATGTCACAGGAAGGTTCCAGGAAAATTACAACTCTGCTCTCACGTTTTACTCCTTCCCGTCTGAGAAAATGAGCCAGTTTATTCGCTTTTTCATTTAATTCACCGTAAGACAGTTTTTCGTCTCTGTACACAACAGCAGTTCTGTCTGAGTGCAGATCTGCCTGTTTCTCTATAAGTTCATGAATTGTTACATCCCGGGCGAACTTATAATAAGTATCATTGAAGGTTTTAAAAAGCAGATTTTTTTCTTCATCAGAAACTATATCTATATCTTTAAGTAGACCTTCAGGATTACTTATTATCCATTTCAGAGCAGATTCCATATGGCATGCGAGCCTTTTTATTGCATGTTCGGTAAAACAATCTCCATCATAAGAAACATTTACAGACAGGTCTTTTTTCGGCACTATTACTACATTCAGAGGGTATGTAGATTTGCCGTATGTTTTTATATCTTTCATACCAAGCATTTCCTGAGAAAAAGGAAAATTTTCAAAAACAAAAAGACTGTAAAAAAGTGCTTCTCCCGGAGGAATACCGCTCAGAGACTGAAGTTTACTCAGAGATATATGGCTGAAATTAATCCCGTCCTGTATGGAATGGTGCATATTTTTCAGATTATAAATCACTGTTTCATCAGGATTTAACTTCGCCCTGAGAGGAATGGTATTTATAAAGAGTCCTATCATATGTTCAACTCCGGGTAAATCGGGAGGTCTCCCTGAAACAGTGGTACCATAGAGTATATCATCACTTCCGCTGTAACAGGACATGACAGAAGACCAGGCCATCTGGAAAATGGCATTGACCGTCACCTCTGATGAACGGGCAAATTGCTGACATTCCTCAAGAAAACCTGACGGAAGATCGTATATATATTCCCCGGGATTTTCAATAGATTTATGAATGTCCATGCGGGACTTATTTATTGAAAGAGGAGTCGGTGCAGAAAAATCAGAAAGACACTTCTTCCAGTAATTTATAAGTTCTTCTCTATCCTGTTCAGCCAGCCATTTTATATATGTTTCATATGGCACAGGCGCTCTGAAATGAAATACTTCCTTATTTACACTACATTCATATCGTCTGTGCAGTTCTCTGAGCAGTAAAGGCATTGACCAGCCGTCAAGAATAATATGGTGATAGGTCCAGAGGAATCTGTATTTACATCTGTCCAGAATAAAAAGGTAAAGAGAACCTGCAGGAGGAGTCTTAAGATTGGAAACGGAACGTCTTGATTTTTCAAGGATCTCTCTTATTGTTTTTTCCTGTTCGGAAGAATCCACTTCACTTAAATCCACTGTATTCCATGGCAGAGGAACGTTTTTATAAACTATCTGATAAGGTTTTTCACTTTCTTCCCAGACAAAACCTGTACGGAAAACAGCATGAAGGGAAAATATATCACACCATGCCTGTTTAAGAGCATCTATACAGATCTCTCCTTCATAACTCCAGGAAACCTGTGTACAATAATTATCAGAATCAGGAGCAGCCAGGGCATGAAAAAGAAGTCCTTCCTGAAGAGGAGACAGTTCATATATAGCTTCAACAGAAGAAAGATCTCCCATAGTCTCAAGGAAAGACCTGGTAACACCGGCAAAGTGGTCAATCTCTTCCTTTTCTCCCATGTCTTTCTCTGTATCAGACACTTTTTCAGTTGCTTTTTCTGAGGCTGATTTCAGTTCAGCCTCCAGAGAAATTGCCGCTATGGTCGGGTGTCTAAGAAGATGTGATGCAGTAATACGGATTCCCTCTTTATGGGCTCTTGCCACTACCTGAATACTCATAATAGAGTCTCCGCCGAGGCTGAAGAAATTATCATAAATTCCCACTCTGTCACAGGAAAGAACTTCTTTCCATATACGGGCAAGTATTTCTTCTATTTCATTCCTGGGGGCCACATAGGTTTCATGGGATGCCATGTCACTCTCTTCAGGCACGGGAAGAGATTTTCTGTCTAACTTCCCATGGGCAGTAACAGGAATTTTATCGATTTTTATAAAGCATGACGGGATCATGTAATCGGGCAGGAACTGTGAAAGTTCTTTCTGTAATTCAGAAGATTTAAATTTTACATCACTTATGTAACAGGCACAGAGATATTTATTTCCCTGTTTATCACTTCTATCAACGACTGCTGCATCTTTTACGGAATCTATCTTTTTAAGAGCTTCTTCTATTTCGCCTAATTCAATACGAAAACCTCTTATTTTTACCTGCTGATCAATTCTTCCGAGGAATTCAATATTTCCGTCAGGGAGCCATCTGGCAAGATCACCTGTTCTGTACATCCTCTTCCCCGGCTCAAAGGGATTTTCTACAAATTTTTCTGCAGTAAGTTCATCTCTGTTCAGATAGCCCCTTGCCATACCGGCACCGCATATACACAGTTCTCCAGGCACACACATAGGAGTAAGTCTATTGTATTTATCCAGAATATAAACCCTTGTATTATAAAGAGGTTTTCCTATAGGAATATTTTCATAATATTTATCTATGATAAAACTCGTGGTGCACACTGTATATTCGGTAGGACCATAATTATTTACTATATTATAGTTTTTCTTCCTGAAGGTTCTAAATTTATCTCCGCCGGTATCCAACCACCTGAGAGTTCTGGTGTCAAACATTTCCATAAACTGTTCCGCAAATTGAGTGGGCAGATAACTTACAGTTATATTATGCTCCTCAAAATAACTATTTAATTCAGATGGAGAAAGTCTTATATCTTCAGGTATTACATAGAGTGCAGCACCTGATATGAGACAGGGAAATATTTCCCATACAGATGCATCAAATCCGAAAGATGCGTATTTTGTCATACTGTCCTGCTCACTTAACTGATGGATATTTTTATGCCAGAGACACATATTTACAAGGGATTGGTGTTCTATCATCGCACCTTTCGGCTGACCTGTCGAACCTGATGTATAGATAATATAGGCAAGATCCTTCGATGTATTTATATATTCAGGGTTTTCAATACTCCCTGTATAAACATCGGGAGATGTTATATCCAGTACTTTAATAGAAGGTTTTATCTTCTCAGCCAGATAAGGTTCTGTTATTAACATAATGGAACCGCTGTCAGAGAGTATGTATTTTATTCTCTCAACAGGGTATTCAGGGTCTATTGGGACATAGGCTCCGCCTGCTTTTAATACAGATAGAATACTTACAATCATATGGCACGATCGCTCCAGAAGTATGGCTACCCTGCTATCAGGCTTTACTCCTTCCCTCCTGAGGAAATGAGCCAGTTTATTCGCTCTTTCATTTAATTCTCTGTAAGACAGTTTTTCATCTTTATAAACGACAGCTATTCTGCCTGAGTGCAGCTCTGCCTGTTTCTCTATGAGATCATGAATTGTCACGTCCTGAGGGAAATCATAATAAGTATCATTGAAGGTTTTTACTAACAGGTGTTTTTCTCTTTCAGAAAGTATATTTATATCTTTCAGGGGACTTTCAGAATTATGAACTATCCATTTCAGTGCAGATTCTATATGACAGGCAAGATTTTTTATTACATCTTCCGTAAAACAATCTCCATCATAGGAAATCTGAAGGGCAAGTTCTTTTTCCGGTATGAGAATGATATTCAGAGGATAGGTGGTTTTCTGATAGGCTTTCAAATCTTTCACTGCTATAACAGGAGTTTCATAGTAATTCTCATGAAAGGGGAAATTTTCGAAAACATAAAGACTGTAAAAAAGTGATTCTCCCGGAGGAATACTCGAAAGAGACTGAAGTTTATTCAGAGATATATGGCCGAAATTATTGCACTCCTGTATGGCACTATGAATATGTTTAAGATTATACACTGCCGATTCTGAAGGAGCAAGTTTGACTCTAAAGGGAACAGTATTTATAAAGAGTCCTATCATGTTCTCAACTCCGTCGAGTTCAGAAGGCCTTCCTGAAACAGTAATGCCGGACAGTACATCATCATGTCCGCTGTAACAGGCCAGCACCGAGTACCAGGCCAGTTGAAGCAGAGTATTGACTGTTACCCTGACAGAACGGGCAAATTCCTGACATTCGGCAAGAAAATCTTCAGAAATATTACGGACATAATCTTTCATATGTTCAACCGGTTTATGAATATCCGGGCGGGAATGATTTACTGTAAGAGGAGTGGGAGAGGAAAAATCTGAAAGTGCCTTTTTCCAGTAATCTATAGTTTTTTCTTTATCCTGTACAGAAAGCCATTTTATATAGGCTTCAAATGGTTCAGGAGCTTTGAAATAAAAATTTTCTTTATGTACAATTGCTTCATATCTTCCATAGAGTTCTTTCAGGATTAAAGGAATTGACCATCCGTCCAGAATGATATGATGATATGACCATATAAACCTGTATTCACAGTTCCCGAGCCTTATAAGATAAAAAGAAAGGAGAGGAGGCTTATTCAGATTAAATCCCTCACGTCTTATATTTTTCCTTATCTTTTCTATTTCTTCTTCATGTTTTTCTCTGTCCGTTCCACTGAGATCCATTGTATACCATGGAAGAGAAACTTCTCTGTAAACTATCTGGACAGCACTTTCTTCCCAGATAAAACCTGTACGAAAAACAGGGTGGGCAGAAAAAATATCACTCCATGCCTCTTTCAATGCATCTATATGAAGTTCTCCTTCATAGCTCCAGCACATCTGTGTGCAGTACAGATCTGCGTCGGGAGATGCCATGGCATGAAAGAGGAGTCCTTCCTGAAGAGGTGCCAGACCGTATATGGCTTCAATAGAAGACCGGTCACTGTCCCTGAGTGACAGAGGGATAGTCACATGGCTTATGACTTCTTCCTTTTTTTCCTCTACAGGATGTTTCGAAATAAGGACATGTTCAAGAAGTTCGGCAATTGTAGGATAGACCTGTAACATGCCTGCAGAAATATTAATACCTGCCTCTCTGGCCCTTGCCACAGCCTGAATACTCATAATAGAGTCTCCTCCGAGACTGAAAAAATCGTCATAAATTCCTACCTCTCCGCATTTGAGTACATCTTTCCATATCTGTGCCATGAACCTTTCTTCATCTGTTGCGGGAGCAACATAACCGGAAGAGAGGAGACTTTTATCGGGCACGGGAAGAGCTTTTTTGTCCACTTTTCCATGAGGTGTGAGAGGGATTTTATCAATTTTCAGAATATATCTGGGAATCATATAATCAGGAAGATTTTTTGTAAGTTCTCTTTTTAATCTTTCAGTATCTATTTCTTCATCTGAAATATAGTAGCCGCAGAGATAGAGTCTGTTATTTTCATCCATATGATCCACTACCACTGCTTCTTCAATAAAGTCAAAACTTTTCATGGCCTGTTCAATCTCTGCAAGTTCTATTCGAAAACCCCTTATTTTAACCTGTCTGTCAATCCTTCCCAAAAATTCCAGATTACCGTCAGGAAGCCATCTGGCAAGGTCTCCTGTTTTATACATTTTTGTTCCTTCTTTAAAGGGATTATTTACGAATTTCTGCTCCGTAAGCTCTTTCCTGTTAAGATATCCCCTTGAAAGTCCCTTCCCGGATATGCAGAGTTCACCGGGTCCTCCTACAGGTTGAAGATTCTCACAGGAATCCACTATGTAGACAGAAGTATTATATGCAGGCTTACCTATGGGAATATTTTCATAATATTTATCAATAGTAAAAAAACTCGTTTCCACTGTGTATTCAGTGGGGCCATAACCATTATATACAGTATATCTCTGAGGTGTAAAACTCTTCAGTTTTTCTCCCGCTATTAAAAGCCATTTAAGAGATTGATTTTTTGTAAGTTCCATAAACTGTTCTCCGAACTGAGTCGGAAGAAGGGCTGTCGTAATATGATGAGTTTCATAATATTCATTTAACTGTAAAGGAGAAAGCCTTATTGATTTCGGGATAATATGTACAGTGGCACCGGCAAGGAGAGAAGGGTAGATTTCTGCTACTGATGAATCAAAGGCAGGAGCCATATATTTTGATGCATTATCATCACATGTTATACCATGAGTATGGATATACCATGTAGAGAGATTAATCAAAGAATGATGCTCTATAAGGACACCTTTAGGTCTTCCCGTAGTTCCCGATGTATAAATAATATAAACAAGATCATGAGAAGTGTTTACTTTTTCAGGATTTCCTCTGTTGCCGCGAAAAAAATTCCTCTCTTCGAGATCATAGATTATTCCATCGAATGTAAATTTATTAAAAAGACTTTTTTTCGTGAGAAGTATTTTTGCACCGCTGTCTGAAAGCATATAAGAAATTCTTTCCTGAGGGTAATCGGGATCTATGGGAACATAAAATCCTCCTGCTTTCAGCACTCCAAGAATACTTACTATCATCTCAGGAGAACTGTCAAGGAGTATTCCCACAGGCATATCCGGTTTCACCCCGTCTTTTCTTAACCCTGCGGCAATCTGGTTCGCCTGTCTGTTTAATTCTCCGTAAGTAAGTTTTTGTTCTTCATATACTACTGCAGGTTTATCAGGATGAAGTTCTGCCTGCTGTTCAAATAATTCGTGAACTGTAGCATGTTCAGGAATTTCAAAGAAGGTATTATTAAATTTTTCAAAGATCATCTTTTCTTCCTCAGGAGGGCACATTTTTATACGGGAGATTTTTTTATGTGGTTCCGAGATGGCATCACTTATGATCTGACAGATCAGAGTGTGAATTCTTTCTATATGTTCTCCGGCAAATTTTTCTGTCTGGTAGTCCCATTCGAGTTCAATATATTTTTTATTATGATCCGTTTTTTCAAAAATATGAATTGCCATATCAGACGGTTCATAATCAGGATAGATACGCTCAACCTGTTTCCGTGCGTCTTCCATGGGAGGATGACCTATGAGGGTTAGATTTAAAAGATAATCAGGTCTTACACCATATTTCTTTCGAACTTCTCCTGCCAGAATATCAAAGGGATATCTGGCATGGTTTTTTATAATATAATTGATATCATTACCTGTTTTTTCCACAAAACTGTTGAAATCCATATCTTTATCAGGAATGATTCTTAAAGGAATGGTGCTTACAAACATACCTGTCATATTCTTCTGGTCTTTTGTACTTCTGTTATGGTTCGCACTCCCTATGACTGCTTCCTCTGAAGAAGTAACCCCTGTAATATATATGGCAAAACAGGAAAGTATAAGTTTAAAGACAGATGATTTATATTCCTTACAGTAACCATATATTTTTTCACTTAATTCAGCCGGGATTTTAATAGATAGGGATTTTGCACAGATACCGGTTGCCTTTACTTTTTTTTCCGAAAGATTTACTTCTTCCGGAAGAGGGGAAAGATAATTCATCCAGAATTCTCTGTCTCTTTCAGCATCAGGAGATGAAAGATATGCCCTTTCATCGGAAATAAACTGAATATAGGACGAATAAGATTTCACTTCACATTCTGTACTATTTTTAAGTATATCGTAATAATATTCTACTTCTTGAAAGATCATACCCAGAGTCCATCCGTCCGAGATAGCATGGTGTGTTTTTATATAGTATCCTTCTTCTTTCTCATTGAATTTTATCAGAAAAAAGATGAAGAGGTAGCTGTCTGTAAGGATAAACGGTTCAAGTGTCTTATTCTTAACCCATGTATTAAACGTATCTTCATCTTTGCCGGAAAAATCTATAAATGGCGGAACATATTCTTCAAAGGGAGAGATATATTGTAAAATCCGATTATCTGTTTTTCCGAGTCTTATTCTCATGCCTTCATTTTGTTTAATTACTATATTTATAGCTTTTTCTAAGAGGGGAAAATCAATTTTCTCTCTGTATTTAACAGTTAGAGCCAGATTTGCAAAGGATGTCCCTTCATATTTCTCTTCAGTAAACCAGATTCTTTTCTGGGGGTGAGTCAGTTCATAATATTTTTCTTCCATTTTTTTATCCTTTCCAGACTATTTTTGCCTTAAGTAATTTTTATTTTGAAACTATTACTGACATATCTATACCGGATCTAAACATAACATTTATTTGTTCATGTGTCATTCCATCTGGCCTACAGTATTACCTGTTCCAAAATAAATTCATTCCGGGGATAAAGTGTTGAAGATTCTCTCTTCGTAAATTTTACTATTTCATAAAAATATATATTTCCCCTGCTTTTTATTAATATTTATTTTTACAACCTGTCATCTTGATATTTTCCTACAAAAAGTTTACAATCAAAATGGGGTGATTTTTGTATGACTTTAACCAGAACAGTAAGAATGAGCAAGAAAGGTCAAATTGTTTTACCTAAAGAAATGAGGGAAAAATTGAGTATAAAAGAAGATGACAGGGTTATAATGATATTGCAGGAAGACGGTGTTGTGCTAACAACTCCTGAACTTTATGCAAAGTCTACCCGTGGTATTATGAAGGGTACGTGGGGTAAAACCAGGGAAGAAGTGGAAGATTATATTAAAAAAGAAAGAGCTTCCTGGTTATGAAAGCAGATAAATCAAAATTTTCTAAAGATATAGAAAACATTAATATTATTTGCCCTGACAGTTCTATATTGATTTATCATCTTGAAGATATAAAACCTTACAGTGACCTTACTGAAATGCTGATTATGTCTATCAGTTGTGATATTTTAAAAGCATTGATATCCACTATTTCCATAACAGAATTAATGACAAAACCCTATTCTGAAGGTGATATGAAAAAAATCTTTATTTTCAAACGATTTATACAATCTCTCCCCTCCACAGAGATAATTCCTCCTGACTTTGTTATTGCTCAGGAAGCAGCCAGGCTTCGCGGACAGTACAGACTAAAAACGCCGGATGCAATCTTACTTGCTACTGTAATACAGAAAGGAGGAAATGCTTTTATAACAAATGACATACATTTTAAAAAAATCATCCTGGATGATGTGAAGATTATTTTTCTTGATGATTATATTTCAAAAGTAATTTGAAGAGCCTTCGATTTCTCATCAAAACTGAATTCTTCATTGAACCCCATTTTTAGAGCCTTCTCATAAATTTTCTTCGCCCGGGGTGCCTGTTTTACAGATGGAATTTTTCCCTGAGCTATGATTTTCCCTGTTGAATAAGAAAAATTTCTTTCCCATGAATTTAAGAAATTTGTTAATTTTCCCCATTTAGCAATATTAAACCATATCTCCGGCTTAACAATTGTAATCTCTTTTATTAAGTCCTCATATTCCTCTTCAGTTAATCTATTAAATGATTGCCCTGCTGATGGGCTGCTGGAGATCAACTCTTTACGCAGAATATGGGGCAGGAGAATATCTTTACCTTTAAGTTTTTTCCAGCATTCTTCTTTTTTACACCATTCAGTAACATTATCAGCAGTTTTCCTTTTCAAGTCTTAGAATCAGTTTATTACGATCTATATCTTTATAAGCTTGAAGGCTACATATCTCATTTACTGCATTCCTTATAACCTGTGGTGTTTTCAACAGAGCAGTATTAATAATCAACTGAGCCGATATTCTGGCATTGTTAAATAAAGTTTCTCCTTTGTTCATTATAGACTCTCCTCTATTAAAGCTATTAATTCAATTAAAATAACTGTGTTAATGGATTCTTATATACCTAATTTTCCAATTTCCTGCCATAAATGTGCCTGTTACTATAACAGTTGAGAAAAGCAGAAAATAATAGGAATAGGAGACGAATTCTATGAGTTTAACAAAAAATTTACTCATTATAATAAATTTAGCATTTTTACTCCTAACAGCCTGTAATGGAAAAGATATAATAGCAAATCAGACAGTTAGTTAGTTGTAATAAATACAAATGCAAAAGTTAAATATTTTTTCGCAGGAGTGTCCCCACAGGAGATTTGCCGTTTATATAGAAATATTCTGTAATTTTTTTATGAAAGGATGATTTTTTTTGTCTCAAAGTAAAACTATTCTATTAATTACCGGTCTTTTATTGCTATCATTCATTTCAGTTGGATGTGGCGATGACACTGCAGCACCTGTCTATATACCAACGCCTTCAACAGGAGACATAAATACATTTATTAACAATCTTAAAAATAACGGATTTATTGTACAGGAAGGGGAATTTAACAGGACAGATTTAATACAACTCTGTGAAGACGGTAAGGCGCCAAATTGTAATGGAAATAATTATAATGCACCATATTTCACATGTGATATGCCAAAATCTCCAGGACAGACAGTAGATGACTATTTAGTTGATCCAAACGGATGTGCAAAAGGTTTCAGAATGCGTGCCGATGAGGCTATAGTAATTACAGGAAAAACACCTCCTGAAATGCTATTTTTCAACTATCCTCTTTTTTTACATACAAGGCAGAATTCCTTCTTTACAGGTAAAACCATAACAGAATCGTCAGTTTACCCGGTAGTAATAGGTTCAGGCAATACTGCCAGGAGAGTAATGTTCGGAGGACTGGGAGATACTATTAATATTGCATCTATCAGTACACAGGGAACACCGGGCGGGACAGCAGGCAATCCCTATAATCAGCAGTTCATCATTATAGGAACTCCTGATCGCAATACTGACACAAAGATCCGCACTTTAGCTCAGAAATCAGGTTATCCTGAAACTGTTCTGAATACAGAGGTTATTCCTTCATCAGTGGTAAAACTGGGTATTACTCAGGAGGCAGATAGTCTTGGTATTGGACAGAGGAATGCCATGTTTATTGATAAACAGGCATGTGAGGCTTATGTAGCAAATCCACCTGTGAGAGTATTCAGAATTACACCTTCCACACAGGGAGAATTAAACCCTTTCGAGACGCCGGAATTGAGAAAGCGCGGTAACGGGATTACTGAGATGGATTATCTTCCTTCTCTTAATGAACTCAGGAAAGCAATTTTAAATAAATATAAAGGCTATAAAGCACAGGAGGTTACAACAGATATATGGATTAACGAGAGTTATCCTGCCATACAGATGGGACTCGATAATCTCGGAGAAAGCCGTGACACAACCTATCTGGGAACAGATAATGATCCGAATACTGTAAATCCTTTAACCCTTCCTGACGATCCGAACACATTTTTTATTGTTTATGGTGTCAATCATGTAAAAACAGGTAAGGTTACCTATTCAAATTTTGTCATATATGGTTCTGTGATGATAAATGGTGTTATAGGAGTTGATAGCAGTCAGTTTACAGGAAGTGCCAGCGAT
The DNA here is from genome assembly GCA_036746235.1 of Vulcanimicrobiota bacterium. Classification (GTDB taxonomy): domain Bacteria; phylum Vulcanimicrobiota; class SpSt-956; order SpSt-956; family JAKJGF01; genus CALARM01. The sequence continues at coordinate 49,946 of DAIOEN010000008.1, forward strand.
TATATGCCGGGCAATTCCAGCGCAGATTATCTCTATGCATGGAAGGTTTCACGCCATGCGAATGGAGATCCCCACTGTGTGGAAGTTCCTTTTCCTGCACATTCCAATGACTTTCATGGAGTAGGCCCTGCATCCCCTCTGTTCGTAGGTTTTAGAGCATATCTTGAACCTGGAACGAAAGTAGGACCTGTATGGCAGGAACTGGTATATGACAGGGTAATCAGGTTCAGTAAATAAAAAATTATAAAAAAACAGGTGAAAATTCACCTGTTTTTTTTATTAACATAAATGGATATTTCGGTCTAGTGCACCGATTGAAAAAAGGTCATTCTTTAATTCTAATTCTGTGAGGTTCTACTATAAATAATTTTCCTTTATAATGGGTCATGTCAGTATGGGTAACAAAATAACTATTTAATATTTTAATAATTTTTGGAATAATTTCAGGATGATTTTTTATCTGCACGGCGATTATTCCATTATAATCTTAAGGTGGATAAGCAATTATATCTGAAAAATCTCCATTTAAAGTAAGTAAAGAGGATTGAAAAATAACATTATAAAATCTCATACCAGGGTTTTGCCTCAGTGAAAAGCGACAAATGACCGACATTTTCTGTTGCTACCAGACCATCTACCTGAAGTGCCTGTGAAGCAAGAATGACATCTCCATCCAGAGCGTGTGGATCACTTGTTGGTTTACCGATTTTTCTTGCTTCTGGCCATAATTCTGCCGCTTTTAATATAGCCTCTGTATTTATGGGAAGATATAATAGTGTTTTTTTTAGTTCATTAAGACGCTCAACTGATTTTAAAAGATTTTCATGTAATAAACTTCGTCGGACTTCGTAATCAGCAATTTCCGGGATAATAAAAATAGCCCCATTTTTCAGTAATGTTTCGAACCATAACTTTATATCTTTATTAACACGTGGATGAGCCAGTTTTCCAAGAGGCCCGGAATCCAATACAATAGTTTTATTCATTAAATTTCTTCCTTATAGAAAGCCGATTTTCTTCAATTGCTTTCTTTGCTATTGGCCATATTTTTTCATCATAGCCAGATTCGTCATTTGCCCATTCCTGTAATAATTTTATAGCAGCTTCATTTTTTCCCTGTTGAGTAACTTCATCTGATAATTGAATAGTAATTTCACTAATTAAATCCGGTACCAGTTTATTTAAATGTTGACCTACCATATTATCTCCTCCTTGATTGAAAGAATAATCTTTACTAACAGACATGCCAGGAGCATTCACACCTACATATGAAAATAATTATGCAGTGAAACCTTAGGCTCCATTATTCTCATATAATCCTTAAAAATATTATAACATAATAAAAATAAATATTTCAATGATTTTGCAGAACATAAGGATTTATAGATGAAGAACTCGACGGGTTGGTTAAAATTAAGACACTTCAAAATGAAATAACTATACTTTCATTTGAAATTCTGCAAAACTATAGATTATTATATTGCTATTACTTACCCTATAGAGACTATTATTTTCTGCAGTTTTTCCAGCTTATTATTTAACTCCTTTATTAAATTACCTGTAATATCCGGCACTCTATCCATAATACTTCTCATATCCTTACCGTCAAAGACAAAGATTAAAACATCTCCCATGGCAGGTTCTGCTATTATAGCCGAAGGCTTTTCTTCAAATATATGATTTTCTCCCAGGACATTACCTTCTCCCATTATAGAAACTGTTCCAATCCAGCCTGATGTTGACAGGGAACTTACAGATACTGCTCCTCTGGCAATAACATAAAAGTTTTTATCTGTCTGACCTTCCGTGAGTATCTCAGAGTCTTCACCGTAATATACCTGTCTTGCCCTTGCTGCCACCATAGAAAATTCGTCGGAAGACAGACCTGAGAAGACAGGACATTCTCTCAGTAGAGAAACTCTCTCTTTAAGAGCTTCATAAATCATCTTTTTAAATGAATCCATACCGGCACAGGGCCACTTATAACCTGCCCTTTCAAGGATAAATTCCGTCTTTTCAGACATGATTATGACGTGAGTCATTTTCTTTACATCCTCATAGGCCATCCACCCCATATGAACTATGAGCCTCTCTATGTATTCACGGAAATCACTGTGGTCATAATGTTCCAGAAGATAATCTATAATAAGAGGAAGAGGCTTTTGCTCCAGGTTAAGTCCCGATTCGGGAGAAGAAAGGAGGTAAGAGAGATCTGTTTTTACAAAATTTTCTATATGGAATATCTCCTGTTTTATTTCTGCCAGATCAAAGAGAGCTAAAATTGCACCGCTCACTCCGTCCACATATGACAGATCGACTCTGCCGAAATTCATGGGAACAATACCCAGGTTGATAAAAGATTTCATCCTCTGGTAAAAACCATTGGAATCTATATTTTCCTGGAATATGCCTGTCTTTGAATCAAAGGTAATATTACCTGCCCTGTAAATATTTATCATAACTCCTTTTTTTCTTCCATCTATAAGAAGTTTTTCTGCCTCCAGTTTTGTCTTAATATAGACATTCTCAGAAGTCTGACCTATATTTACCATATCTTCAGTAAAGAGAGATACTTTTTTATTTTTTATATGACCTCCTCCGACAGATGTGGTGGACACATGGTGAATATCCTTCTTTTTTCCTGTGAGAGCAAATTTAAGGAGATTGGAAACAGACTGTACGTTATCTCTGTAAAATTCCTCATAAAGGCCGTAGTGTCTCACATTTGCGGCAGAATTGATGATACAGTCTATTTTTAAAGAAAGATCGTCATATAAATCCCTGGAAAGACCGAAATATTCTGCAGAAAGATCACCCTTCAGTATGTGTATCCTGTGACCGTATTGTTCAAAAAATCCCGGGCCGAAATAATAATTTAATTTATTTATAAGCCTCTCTCTGCAGTCTTCTTCATTCTTTCCTCTTACAGGTATATAAAGGGAATAACCATCTTTCCTGAGGAGGTCACGGAAAAGATAGCTTCCCAGGAAACCTGTAGCCCCTGTAAGGAGTATATTTTTATACTTCCTCTTCTGAGATAAATCTAAAGAACCATATTTTTTATAATCTCCTCTGTATTTCTCCATGGCTTTATCTATTTGAGGAAGTTTAATATCCGGACTGGCGGGAAGAGACATATCCTTTTTGATATCCATGAGTTTCTTTTTAAGATTATCCTTTATGCCTGTCAGGTTTTCAGCCATTTCTTCAACAGTCTGATATTTGAATACATCATTTAATTGTATTTCAAAATCCTTCTGCAGTTCTGCCACAAGAGCGACAGCTTTAAGGGAATGACCTCCAAGGGTAAAGAAATTATCTCTCACGCTTATATTACTTATTTCAAGTATTTTTTCCCAGGCTCTCATTATCTTTTCTTCGGCTTCATTTTTCGGCAGTTTAATATCTTTCCTATCAACAGCCATATCAGGGGAAGGTAAATTTTTCCTGTCAACTTTTCCACTTGGTGTAAGGGGAAGTTCCTTCAGTTTGATAAAATAAGAAGGAACCATATATTCGGGAAGAGTCTTTTTCAGAGACTCCTTCAGAGGTTCTATATCTATATCACTGTCTGACACAATATAGGCACAGAGAGCTGTGTCACCCTCTGTAATTTCTCTGGCTATAATGGAAACATCTTTTATGAGTGGATATTCCTTCAGAGCATGCTCTACTTCACCGATTTCTATACGGTAGCCGCGGACCTTTACCTGCTGATCCATTCTGCCGAGATATTCAATATTACCGTCAGGAAGCCATCTTGCCAGATCTCCCGTGCGGTACATCTTTTTCCCCGCTTCAAAGGGATTGGCTACAAATTTTTCTTCCGTAAGAGACAGGTTATTTAAATAACCTCTCGCAAGGCCGGCACCTGATATGCAGAGTTCCCCCGCTACTCCCACAGGCTGTAAATTATTATGTTTATCTACTATAAAAATCTTCGTATTCCATACAGGTTTACCTATGGGGATATTATCATAAGGTTTATCTACTTCAAAACAGGTTGTATAAACAGTATATTCCGTGGGGCCGTATTTATTAAGTAACCTGTAATTCCTTTTCCTGTAATGTTTTAACTTCTCTCCTGCCACATCCACTATGGATAGAGATTTGTTGTCTACAAGTTCCATAAAATGTTCACCGAACTGGGTGGGAAGGAATATTTTATTTATACTGTGCTCTTCAAAATATTCGTTTAAATCCTTTAAAGATATACGAATATCATCACTTATTATATAAAGGGATGCACCTTTTATAAGAGTGGAAAATATTTCTCCTACTGAAACATCAAAACCAAATCCCGCATATTTAGTCGTTCTATCTCCCGGCACAAGATTTACACTGTCTGCCTGCCAGAGGGATAAATTAATAAGAGAACCATGTTCAATCATAACACCTTTTGGCCTTCCGGTTGAGCCGGAGGTATAGATAATATAGGCAAGATTATGCTGTTTTGTAATTATTTCAGGATTGGACATGTCTCCTTCATAAAGGCTTTCATCATCAAGATTTATTATGTCACCTGAAAAATCTTTTAATTTCTCACATAAATGTTTCTGTGTAAGAATTATAGATGAATTGCTGTCTGCAAGCATATAAAGGACTCTATCCACAGGATATTTGAAATCTACCGGCATATAGGCAGCACCTGATTTTATAATACCCATAGTTCCAACGAGCATTTCAAGTGAAGGTTCTGCAAGTATACTTACTATATTATCAGGTCTTATACCTTTACTTCTTAATAATCTGGCCAGTTGGTTTGCCCTCTGGTTTAATTCTCTGTAAGTCAATTTTTTATCTTTATATACAAGGGCAATATTATCAGGATTTTTCTCTGCCTCTTCCTGAAAGAGTTCAATTATTGTTTTATCCTGTGGATATGGCATTTCTGTGCTGTTAAAATCACAGAATATTTTCTTCCTCTCTTCTTCAGTGAGAATGGTTAAATCTTTCAATTGATAAGAAGGATTTTTCACTATGTTTTTAAGGAGACATTCAAAATGTTCTGCCATTCTGTCTATAGTTTCCGGCAGAAACAGATCATCCCGGTATTCGATACTGAGACCGAGATCATGATCATTTTCGATAACAGTAAATGAAAGATCCACTTTCGCCGTATCATTGGAAAAAGATAAAGATTTTACAGTAATATCTCCCATGAACTGTTCTTCTTTTCTCTCTGTAAGAGTAAACATTACATCAAAGAGAGTGTTTCTGCTTGATTCTCTCTTTATGCCGAGAGAGTCAATGAGCATATCTAATTGATAGTCCTGGTTATAAAAGGCTGATAAAATCTTCTCTTCTGTATCTCTGAAGAAATCATCAAAAGTACTGCTGCTCCGAGGAGAGGTCCTTACTGGAAGAGTATTTTCAAACATGCCTATAAGTGAAGTGATGTCAGGCAAAGCTCTTCCTGCTGCCCGGGTACCTATGATTATATCCTCGTGAGATGTATATTTTGACATAAGAATTGAAAAAGAACTGAAGAGCAACATAAAAAGGGTACTGTTTTTTTCTTCTGACAGAAATTTTAGAGAAGCAGAAACATTACTGTCTATGTTAAAAAATCTCTCTTTTCCGCGGAAAGACATTTCAGAAGGACGGGGGAAATCTGTAATCAGATTTAACTGAGGGATTTCCCCTTCATAAATTTCATGCCAGTATTTCTTCTGTCTCTTTATCTCATAGGACTTCAGGAAACTCTCATACCAGAAGGCAAAATCTCTGTACTGTATCTTTAAAGGCTCCGGTTCACATCCATAATAAAAACTCCATAGTTCTTTCATAAATATATCACACGATACAGTGTCAGAGATAATACTGTGTATATCCAGAATAAATATATGTTTCTTTTCCCCTGTTTTTACCAGGCAAATTCTGAAAAGAGGTGCTTTTGATAAATCGAAGGGACGGATAAAATCTTTTACTATTTCAGGTATATCTCCGTCACTTCCTTCCCTGTATATACGTTTCAGCCTGACTTTTTCATGGATTTTCTGGACAGGTTTATCATCTTTTATATGAAAGGAAGTACGGAGTATTTCATGGCGGTCAATGATTTTATCTATGGCATTACTCAATCTTCTATGGTCAAGCAGTCCTTTTATAGAAAACACACAGGGATTATTGAAGGCAATAGTTCTGCTCTCCATCTGACCGGCAAGGATTAAACGCTTCTGTCCTGAAGAAACAGGATAATAATCCATTGGTGACACAGGAGAAATCTGCAAAAATTTCCTGTTTTCCATATCTTTCAGAGGATTTTCCCCGTTCTGAACCATCCATTTCAGTGCAGATTCTATATCATTCGTCATCTTTTCTATAACATCATCAGTAAAACAGTCTCCGTCATAGGAAATTCTGATAAAAAGTTCTTTTCCCGGACCGATAGTTATATTCAGGGGATAATTGGTTTTTTCATAAGGTTTCATATCTTTTATTACTATACCTTTATTCTCAAGGGCACCTTCTTCAAAGGGATAATTCTCAAAAACAAAAAGACAGTTAAACAGTGCTTCCCCTGGAGGAATAGAGGAGAAAGATTGAATTTTATTCAGAGACATATAGCTCATATTACTGGCATCCTGTATGGAGATATGAATATTTTTAAGGTTTTCCTTTACCGGTTCGTCTGGCTCAAGTCTTACTCTGAGAGGAACGGCATTTATAAAGAGTCCTACCATTTGTTCAACTCCCCTTAGATCAGAAGGCCTTCCGGAAACGGTCATACCGTATAAAATATCTTCTAATCCGCTGTAAGAAGAAAGAACAGAACTCCAGGCCAGATGCACAATGGCATTAAGAGTTACACCGGCAGAACGGGCAAATTTCTGACATTCATTGCAGAAATCTTCTGGAAGTGTATGACTGTATTCTTTCATATGTTCAATAGATTTATGAATATCCAGAGGTGTTCTGTTTACCGTAAGAGGTGTAGGAGAGGAAAAATCTGAAAGAACCTTCTTCCAGTAATCGGTAATTTTCTCATCACCCTGATCAACAATCCATTTTATATATGATTCAAAGGGGGGAGGAGGTGTAAAATCAAAAATTTCTTTATTTACAATGGCTTCATATCTTCTGTTTAATTCCTGGAATATTAAAGGCATGGACCAGCCGTCTAAAAGTATATGGTGAGAAGTCCATATAAACCTGTATTCAGATCCGCCTCTTATGAAGAGATGAAGATAACTTAAAGGTAATTTATTCAGATTAAACCAGTGAACTCTCAGATCTTTTCTCACTTTTTCTATTTCCTCTTCCTGTTTTTCCCGCTCCATTTCACTGATGTCCGTTATATACCAGGGAAGGGAGATTTTTTTATAAACTACCTGAAAAGGCTTATCAGCTCTTTCCCAGAGAAAAGCCGTCCTGAATATGGAATGACATGAATATATACCGTGCCAGGCCTCTTTTAAAGATTCTATATTCAGATTTCCTTTGTATGTCCAGGAAACCTGTGTACAGTACTGATCGGAATCAGGATCAGAGAGGGCATGAAAGAAAAGACCTTCCTGAAGAGGAGAGAGACTGTATATGGATTCTATAGATGAAGGATCTGTTATGTTGTCGAGGAAAGACTGGGATAGAGCAGCAAGAGGGAAATCGGACGGAGTCAGATATTTTGTTACAGATTTACTGCAGTGGCAGATTATCTCTTTTAAGCTCTCAATAAAATTATCTGACATTTCTTTAATATCTTTTTCATTCCATATATGAGTACTGTAGCCAAAAGTCATGGATAAAGAACCTCCTGAAACAAAACCGCTGACATCCAGAAGATTTAGTATTTCGTTATCCGGGGATATATCGGACCCGTGCCCTTCATCTCCCATAGAAAATAAATCTCCGTCCATAATAGTTCCGTCAAACTGTCCGAGATAATTAAAGGCCACTCTCTTCTGTTCCAGTTTTTTCAATTCTTCCCTGTGTTCAGAGAGATATCTCAATACACCGTAGGAAAGACCTTTACCGGGAATATTACGCAAAATCTCTTTTACAGATTTTATAACAGAACTGCAATCAGTCAGAGAAGGACTCTTCAGACGAAGGGGGAATATGGTGGTAAACCAGCCAGCTGACCGTGACAGATCAACTTCTGCCACAGTTTCTTCCCTGCCATGTCCCTCCAGATTTATTACCAGATCAGATATATTGAAAGAACGATGGAAAGCAATGAGAAGGGCAGACAGTAATATGTCATTAATCTGTGTATTATAGGCAGAAGGAACAGTATTTAATAAAAGCTCTGTATCATGAAGGTCAAGAGAAACCATAGAGTTTCTTATATGGGAAAATGTAGATTTTTTATATTCTACAGGAAGAGAAGAAGTATTTTTAAGCACTTCTGTCCAGTAAGGCATGAATTTCTCTGCTGAAGGGATATATTTTATTAAACTCTCAGACCAGTCTCTGTAAGAAGAGCTTTTAGCAGGTAAAGACGGGTTTTTACCTTCAGAAATCTGCCTGTATATATTCTGAAAATCTTCTATGATTATACGCCATGAAACCATATCTATACAGAGATGGTGTATTACTATAAAGAACCTGTCACGGCCGTCTCTATGGCCTTTAAACAGACATGCTCTCATGACAGGCCCTTCTGTAATATCAAGAGATTCCTGTATAAAATTACATTTTTCAGTTATAAACAGCGAAGAATCTTCCGGCACAGAAGAAAGATCCACCATTTCAAGAGAAACAGAATTTTTCTCAGGCTTTTTATAATACTGAATCCATCTGTCATCTATTCCGCCTTCGCCCTGTCTGAATCTCAGCCTCAAACCGTCATGATGGTTCGCCAGAAGATCAAGGGTTTTCTCTATTATTTCCCTGTTTCCCTCCTCTTTAAGTGTAAAGAGAAAAGACTGGTTGAAGTGGTTTAAATGAATAAATTCCTGTTCAAAAAACCATTTCTCTACAGGTATTAAAGGCACTTCTCCAGTGAGAGGGCCTCTGTCTCTTTCAGTTACTATCTTCTTTTCCGTTTCTGCACAGATGGATGCAATAGTAGGATGGTGTAAGAGCTGTGATGCTGTAATATTTATGCCTTCATTGTGTGCCCTTGCTGCTACCTGGATGCTCATTATAGAGTCTCCTCCGAGATGGAAGAAATTATCATAAATGCCAACTTTATGGCATTTAAGAACTTTCTGCCATATACTGGCAAGTATTTCTTCCTTTTCATTCCTGGGAGCCACATAGGTTTCGTGGCTGTCAAGATCACCCTGTTCCGGTTCGGGAAGAGCTTTTCTATCTAATTTTCCATGAGTAGTAAGAGGTATCTTATCTATTTTTATAAAGCACGAAGGTACCATATAATTCGGGAGAAATTCTGAGAGTTCTTTCTGTAATTGAGAGGATTTCAGCTTTATATCACTTATGTAATAGGTACAGAGATATTTATTTCCATCTTTATCTGTCTTTGCAAGAACTACTGTATCTTTTATTCCTTCCAGCTTTTTAAGGGCTTCTTCTATTTCTCCAAGTTCAACACGATAGCCCCTTATCTTTATCTGATGATCAATTCGTCCTACAAATTCAATGTTTCCGTCAGGAAGCCATCTTGCCAGGTCTCCAGTGCGATACATTTTTTCTCCCGGCACAAAGGGATTTTCTGCAAATTTCTCTTTCGTCAGATCCGGTCTGTTCAGATATCCCCTTCCCATACCTGCTCCGTAGATACAGAGTTCACCGGGTACACATACAGGGGTCAGTCTGTTATACTTATTTAAAATATAAACTGTCATATTACCCATGGGCTTTCCTATGGGAATATTTTCATAATATTTATCAACTGTAAACTCCGTTGTAAATACAGTACATTCAGTGGGGCCATAAATATTTACGACAGAGTAATGTCTGTCTCTGTATGTTTTCAATTTATCTCCGCCGGTAATGAGCCACCTCAGAGAATGGTTATCAAACTGATTTATAAACTGTTCTGCAAAATTGGTGGGGAAAAAGCATATTGTTATATTATTCTCTTCAAAATAAGTGTTTAACTCCGAAGGAGAAAGTCTTATATCTTCACCTATTACATACAATGTTACTCCTGATATTAGAGCCGGGAATATTTCCAGTATGGAAGCGTCAAATCCGAAAGATGCAAATTTTGCCATATTATCTTTCTCACTTAATTGACGGTTACTGTTAAACCAGAGACAGAGATTTACAAGGGAATGGTGTTCAAGCATTACACCTTTCGGCTTACCTGTTGAACCTGACGTATATATGATAAAAGCAAGATCCTTCGGAGAATTCAGAAGGGGCAGATTTTCACCTGTGCCTGTGTATATATAAGGATCTGTTATATCAAGCACTTTTATCGAAGGTTTTACCTTTTCTGCCAGAGCTGGCTCTGTAATTAACACAAGGGCTTCACTGTCTGACATCATATAATTTATTCTATCTGCCGGATAGAAGGGATCTATTGGAACATAGGCTCCTCCTGCCTTGATTACTCCAAGAGCACTTACAATCATATGACAGGAAGGCATAAGGAAGATTCCCACTCTGCTCTCAGGCCTTACTCCTTCACGCCTCAGGAAATGAGCCAATTTATTGGCACGTTCATTTAACTCCCTGTAAGAAAGTTTTTCATCTCTGTAAACTACGGCAGTTTTTTCAGGATGCAGTTCTGCCTCTTTCTCTATAAGTTCCTGGATCATCACATTCTGCGGGAACTCATAATAAGTATCATTAAAAGTTTTTAAAAGCAGATTTTTTTCTTCTTCTGAAACTATGTCTATTTCTTTCAGAAGATTCCCGCCATGGCGAACTATCCATTCAAGTGCAGATTCTATGTGGCATGTAAGCCTTTCTATTACATGTTCCGGGAAACAATCTCCATCATAGGAAACACTTACAGACAGTGCTTTCTCCAGTGCAATCATTACAGTCAACGGATAATTGGTTTTGCCATAAGATTGCATATCTTTCAAACCTGTAACTTCACTGGCAAAGGGAAAATTCTCAAAAACAAAAAGACTGTAGAACAGTGCTTCTCCCCCAGGAACACCTGAAAGGGATTGGAGTTTACTCAGAGATATATGGCTCAGACTGCTCCCTTCCTGTATGGATGTCTGAATATTTTTAAGATTTTCCAGAATGGAAGTCTCATAATTTAATTTTACCCTTAAAGGAATGGTATTTATAAAGAGTCCTATCATACCTTCAACTCCGACCAGTTCTGGAGGTCTTCCTGAAACAGTAGTTCCGTATAATATATCATCACTTCCGCTATAACAGGACAGGACACATGACCAGGCAAACTGCAATAAAGCATTTACTGTTACTCCGGAAGAACGGGCAAATTGCTGACATTCTGAAAGAAAAGTTCCCTCAATATTACGTATATGTATGGCAGGCTTCTCAATAGATTTGTGAATATCCAATCGGGAAGTGTTTATCATAAGAGGAGTGGGCGCAGAAAAATCAGAAAGATCAGATTTCCAGTAATTGATAAGTTCTTCATTATTCTGTACAGAAAGCCATCTTATATATTTTTCAAAGGGAGCAGGCGATTTAACAGTAAAGACCTTTTTATTTATAATACAGTCATATCTTTCGTGCAATTCTTTGATTACAAGAGACATGGACCAGCCGTCAAGAATGATATGGTGATAGGTCCAGAGGAATTTATAATTATCATTACCCAGTATAAAAAGGTAAAGAGACCCTGCAGGCGGAGTCTCAAGATTGCAGACAGACCGTCTTGAAGTTTCTACGATTTCACCTATTCTTTTTTCCTGTTCCGACGAATCTTTCTCACTCAAATCCACTGTATACCAGGGCAGAGAAACATGTTTATAAACTACCTGATAGGGTTTATCGTCTTCTTTCCAGACAAATCCCGTACGGAACATGGCGTGGGCAGAAAATATAGCATCCCATGATTCTTTCAGTGCATTTATATGTATATCTCCTTCATAACGCCATAAAAACTGTGTGCAGTAACTATCGGAATCCGGTGCAGAGAGAGCATGGAAAAGAAATCCTTCCTGAAGAGGAGACAGATCATATATAGCTTCAATAGAAGAAAGCTCACCCATGCTGTCAAGGAATGCCTGAGGAACACCGGCAAAGTGGTCTATCTCTTCAAATTCCGTATCTGCCCCTGCTCCTTCTATTTTTGATAGAGATTCTTTTTCAATCTCCTGAGATATTGAAGCAATAGTCGGATGATGAAGGAGATGGGATGCTGTAATATGGATTCCCTCTTTATGAGCCCTGGCCGCTATCTGAATACTCATAATAGAATCTCCGCCTAGCCCGAAGAAATTATCGTAAATACCGACTCTGTCGCATTTAAGAACATCCTTCCATAGGGCTGCAAGTATTTCTTCCCTGTCATTCCTGGGGGCCACATAGGTTTCATGAGAAGCAAGGTCACTCTCTTCCGGTTCAGGAAGAGATTTTCTATCTACTTTTCCATGAGCTGTAACGGGAATTTTATCTATTTTCAGGAAACAAGATGGAAGCATATAATCGGGCAGGAACTGTGAAAGTTCTTTCTGTAATTCTACAGATTTCAGTTTTATGTCACTTATGTAATAACTACAGAGATATTTATTTCCCTTTTTATCACTTCTGTCTATTACGACTGCATCAATTACAGAATCTATCTTCTTAAGAGCTTCTTCTATTTCACCGAGTTCAATACGAAAACCCCTTATCTTTACCTGAGCGTCGATTCTTCCAAGGAATTCTATATTGCCGTCAGGAAGCCACCGGGCAAGGTCTCCTGTCCTGTACATCCTTTCTCCCGGCACAAAGGGATTTTCTACAAATTTTTCGGCTGTCAATTCATCTCTATTTAAATAGCCCCTTGCCATACCTGCTCCGGAGATACACAGTTCTCCAGGCACAGAGAGAGGACACAATCTGTTATATTTATCCAGAATATAAACTGTTGTATTATAGAGAGGTTTTCCTATGGGGATATTTTCATAATATTTATCTATGATAAAACTGGTGGTACATACCGTATATTCTGTAGGACCGTAATTATTCACCAGGGCATAATTCTTCTTCTTAAAAGAACGCAGTTTATCTCCGCCTGTATCGAGCCATCTCAGGCTTTTGTTTTCAAACATTTCTACAAACTGTTCTGCAAACTGTGTGGGGAGAAAACTTACGCTTATATTATTCTCTTCATAATAGGTGTTTAACTCTGAAGGAGAAAGCCTTATATCTTCACCTATTATATGGAGTGAGGCACCTGATATGAGGCACGGGAATATTTCCCATACTGAAGCATCAAATCCGAAAGACGCATATTTTGTCATAGAGTCTTTCTCGCTTAAGTGATGGGTATTTTTATGCCAGAGACACATATTTACAAGGGACCGGTGTTCTATCATTACACCTTTCGGCTGACCTGTCGAACCTGATGTATAGATAATATAGGCAAGATCTTTTGATGTGTTAAGAACCGGCAGGTTTTCACAATCTCCTGTATAAAGTGAATTATCTGTTGTATCCAGTACTTTTATGGAAGGTTTTATCTTCTCAGCCAGATGAGGCTCTGTAATTAACATCATGGCACAGCTGTCTGATATGATATAATTTATCCTGTCCATGGGATAATGGGGATCTACTGGAACATAGGCTCCACCTGCTTTAAGCACTGCAAGAACGCTTACAATCATATGACAGGACGGGTCAAGGAAAATTCCAACTCTCCTGTCAGACATTACACCTTCACTTCTCAGGTAATGAGCCAGTTTATTGGCACGTTCATTCAGTTCCCTGTAAGAAAGTTTTTCATCTTTATAGACCACAGCAGTTTTCTCAGGATATAATTCTACTGTTTTTTCTATCAGTTCATGAATTGTTACTCCCTTCGGGAAATCATAATAAGTATCGTTAAAAGTTTTTAAAAGTAAATTCTTTTCACGGTCTGTAACTATATCCATATCTTTCAATAGACTATCTGAATTCTGAATTATCCATTTTAACGCCTCTTCTATATGAAGGGTCATATTTTCTATGACATATTCCGTAAAACAATCTCCGTCATAGGAAAATTTTATAGAAAGTTCTTTTCCCGGAACAACGAGCAAATTCAGAGGATAATTCGTTTTTTCATAGGATTTCGGATCTTTTATCACTATAGCTTTGCTGCCACGGGCACTTTCATCAAAGGGGTAATTTTCAAAAACGAAAAGGCTGTAAAAAAGTGATTCCCCGGGAGTAATACTCGCAAGAGGCTGAAGTTTATTAAGTGATATATAGCTTGAATTATTGCCCTCCTGTATGACATTATGAATATGCTTAAGATTATAAAGTGCAGATTCCATCGGGTTTAGCTTTGTTCTCACGGGAATGGTATTTATAAACAGTCCTACCATATGTTCAACACCAGCAAGTTCAGGCGGTCTTCCTGAAACAGTGTTACCGTATAGTATATCGTCAGAACCGCTGTATACAGAAAGAACACAACTCCAGGCCAGTTGAATAAGAGCATTGAGTGTTACCTCTCTGGAACGGGCAAATTCCTGGCACCTGGCAACGAAATCTCCAGGAAGACAATACACATATTCCCGCAGATTTTCAATAGATTTATGAATATCCAGACGGGCTCTGTTTACTGTAAGAGAAGTGAGAGTAGAAAAATCTAAAAGAACCTTCTTCCAGTAATCCATGGTTTTCCCCATATCCTGTTCGGACAGCCATTTTATATAATCTTCAAAAGGTTTTACACCTTTCATATGAAAAATTTCTTTATTTACAATGGCTTCATATCGCCTGTTAACTTCCTTTAGTATTAAAGGCATTGACCATCCGTCTAAAAGAATATGATGGGAAGTCCATATAAATCTGTATTCAGACCTTCCCATTATAAAGAGATGAAGATAACTTAAAGGCGGTTTACTGAGATTAAAACCTTCAAGCCTTATCTTTTTCCTTACATTTTCTATTTCTTCTTCCTGTTTTTCTCTCTCCATTTCAGATAGATCCATTTCATGCCATGGAAGAGAGACTCCTCTATAAACTATCTGGAAAGGACTTTCCCCTTCCTCCCAGACAAAACCTGTGCGGAATATGGCATGAGTAGAAAATATATCATTCCATACATCTTTAAGGGCACTTATGTTGAGATCCCCTTCATAGGTCCAGCAGATCTGAGTGCAGTACTGATCTGAAGAAGGATCAGAGAGAGCGTGAAAGAGGAGACCTTCCTGAAGGGGTGAAAGTCCGTAGATTGATTCAACAGAAGAAGGGTCACTTATACCGTCAAGGAAAGACTGGGATACAGAGGCAAGAGGGAAATCAGAGGGAGTAAAATGTTTTCTCCCCGGTTCAATACAGTGATTGATTATCTCTTTCAGACTTTCAATGAAATAATGGGCCAGTTCTTTAACTTTTTCTTCTCTCCAGATAACACCGGTGTATCCAAAAATCATAGATAAAGAGCCGCCTGTGACAAAACCATTGATGTCCAGAAGGTTTATTATACTGTTCAGAGGAGATACATCATGACCTCCGGACTCTTCTGAACCACAGAGTAATTCCCCTTCCATTATACTCCCGTCCATCTGTCCGAGATAATTAAAGGCCACATTCCTGGACTCAAGCTGTTTCAATTCATCCTTCAGCTCAGAGAAATATCTGAGAACTCCGTAGGAAATACCATTATCAGGTATGGCTCTCATGGTCTCCTTCACCGATTTTATAACAGTTCCATAATCTGTCATCGAAGGACTCTTCAGATGAACAGGAAATATGTCGGTAAACCAGCCTACTGTACGGGATAGATTAACTTCTCCAGCAGTTTCTTCTCTGCCATGTCCTTCCAGATTTATCAATAAATCAGACACATTAAAAGTACGATTCCATGCAAGAAGAAGAGCTGCAAGTAATATGTCATTAATCTGTGTGTTATACACGGAAGGAACGGCATTTAATAAAAGTTCCGTGTCTTTATCTGCCAGAGAAACTTTATAGTTTCTTATATCAGAGCATTTTGACTCTTTATATTCCACAGGGAAAGATGAACTATATCTGAGGACTTGCAGCCAGTAATCACTGTATTTTTCAGCTTCTGAAACATAACCTTTCAAAGTTTTTGCCCAGTCTCTGTAAGAAGAAGTTTTTGCAGGAAGTGATGGAGTAAGACTGTCAGAAAGTTTTTTGTAAATATTATGAAAATCTTCTATGATTATTCTCCACGAAACCATATCTATACAGAGGTGGTGTATTACTATAAAGAGTCTGTCACAGCCGTCTTTATGGCCTTTAAATAGAGCCGCTCCTGTGACAGGACCATCTGTAATATTAAGAGATGATTGAAGTAAATTACATTTCTCCGTAATAAAAACAGAAAGTTCTTCTGTCACAGAAGAAAGATCTATAATTTCGACAGAGACAGATGTTTTCTCAGGTTTTTCATAATACTGAATCCATTTGCCTTCTGATTGTGTATCCTCTATCTGTCTGAATCTCAACCTC
Organism: Vulcanimicrobiota bacterium; assembly: GCA_036746235.1. Lineage (GTDB taxonomy): Bacteria > Vulcanimicrobiota > SpSt-956 > SpSt-956 > JAKJGF01 > CALARM01. The sequence goes on from DAIOEN010000008.1 coordinate 66,404, forward strand.
AACCCGTCATGGTGGTTCACAAGAAGATTAAAAGTTTTCTCTATGATTTCTCTGTCTCCAGGCTCTTTCAGTGTAAAGAGAAAAGACTGGTTGAAGTGATTGAAGTCGAGAAAATTCTGTTCAAAAAACCATTCCTGAACAGGTATTAACAGCACTTCCCCTGCAAGCAGTTTTTGCTCTGCCCTGAGAGATGGTTTCTTTTCAGATTCCTCTGCTATGGCTGCAATGGTGGGATGATGTAGCAGCTGTGATGCAGTAATATTTATTCCCTCACTGTTTGCCCTGGCAACTACCTGAATACTCATAATGGAATCTCCGCCGAGATGGAAGAAATTATCATATATACCGACTCTCTCGCATTTAAGAACTTTTTTCCATATTCTCGCAAGTATTTCTTCCCTCTCATTCCTGGGTGCCACATAGGTCTCATGGGAAGCAAGGTCATCTTCATCCGGTTCAGGAAGAGCTTTCCTATCCAACTTTCCATGGGCCGTAACAGGAATTTTATCTATTTTTAAGAAACACGACGGAATCATATAATCGGGCAGGAACTGTGAAAGTTCTTTCTGTAATTCAGAGGATTTCAGTTTTATGTCACTTATGTAATAACCACAGAGATATTTATTACCCTGTTTATCACTCCTGTCTATTACTACTGCATCTTTTACAGAATCTATCTTCTTAAGAGCTTCTTCTATTTCACCTAATTCAATACGAAAACCCCTTATCTTTACCTGTTGATCAATTCTTCCAAGGAATTCAATATTCCCGTCAGAGAGCCACCGCGCAAGGTCTCCTGTCCGATACATCCTTTCTCCCGGCACAAAGGGATTTTCTACAAATTTTTCGGCTGTCAATTCATCTCTATTTAAATAGCCCCTTGCCATACCAGCTCCCGATATACACAGTTCTCCAGGCACAGAGAGAGGAGTCATTCTGTTGTGTTTATCCAGGATATAAACTGTTGTATTATACACAGGTTTTCCTATGGGTATATTTTCATAATATTTATCTATGATAAAACTTGTAGTACATACTGTATATTCTGTGGGACCGTAATTATTTACCACAGCATAATTCTTTTTCTTAAAAGACCTGAGTTTATCTCCCCCTGTATCAAGCCATCTGAGTTTTGTGTTTTCAAACATTTCTACAAACTGTTCTGCAAACTGGGTGGGGAGAAAACTTACCGTTACATTATTCTCTTCATAATAAGTGTTTAACTCTGAAGGAGAAAGCCTTATGTCTTCACCTATTATATGGAGTGAAGCTCCTGATATGAGGCACGGGAATATTTCCCATACTGAAGCATCAAAGCCGAAAGACGCATATTTTGTCATAGAGTCTTTTTCGCTTAAATCTCTGGTATGTTTATACCAGATACACATATTTACAAGAGAGTGATGTTCTATCATCACACCTTTAGGCTGGCCCGTAGAACCCGATGTATAGATTATATAGGCAAGATCTTTTGATGTGTTAAGGGCAGGCAGGTTTTTGCCGTCTCCTGTATAAAGTGAAGAATCTGTTACATTCAGTACTTTTACGGAAGGTTTTATCTTTTCTGCCAGGTGAAGTTCTGTAAGTAACATCAGAGCACCGCTGTCAGAAATTATATATTTTATCCTCTCAACAGGGTATTCGGGGTCTATGGGGACATAACATCCCCCTGCTTTCACTGCTGCAAGAACACTTACAATCATATGGCACGAACGATCCAGAAGTATGGCTATTCTGCTGTCACGTTTTACTCCTTCTCTTCTCAGGTAATTAGCCAGTTTATTCGCTCTTTCATTCAGTTCCATGTATGAAAGTTTTTCACCTTTATAAATTACGGCAGTTTTTTCAGGATATAATGCTGCCGTTTTCTCTATCAATTCCTGAACTGTCACTTCCTCTGGCACATCATAATAAGTATCATTGAAGGTTTTAAAAAGCAGATTCTTTTCACGGTCTGTGACTATATCCATATCTTTCAACAGACTATCTGAATTCTGAATTATCCATTTCAAAGATTCTTCTATATGAAGTGTCATATTTTCTATAACATCCTCTGTAAAACAGTCTCCGTCATAGGAAAATTTTATAGTAAGTTCTTTTTCCGGCACAATGATTAAATTCAGAGGATAATTGGTTTTTTCATAGGCTTTCAGATCACTCATCTCTATAGCTCTGCTCTCACGGGCACTTTCATCAAAGGGGTAATTTTCATAAACAAAAAGATTGTAAAAAAGTGCTTCTCCGGGAGAAATACCGCTCAAAGACTGTATCTTATTCAGAGACATATGACTGAAATTATTCCCATTCTGTATGACATTATGAATATGTTTAAGATTAAAAAATACGGACTCTTCGGGCCTGAGCTTTACTCTCATAGGAATGGTATTTATAAAGAGTCCTGTCATATTTTCAACACCTGCCAGTTCAGGCGGTCTTCCTGAAACGGTGTTGCCGTATAGTATGTCTTCAGAACCACTGTATAAAGAAAGAACAGAACTCCATGCCAGTTGAATAAGAGCATTAAATGTTACTTCTCTGGAACGGGCAAAGGTCTGACATTCGGAAAAGAAATCTTCAGGAAGATAATGAACATATTCCCGCAGATTTTCAATAGATTTATGTATATCCAGGCGGGATATGTTTACTGTAAGAGGTGTGGCTGTGGAAAAATCCGAAAGACCTTTCTTCCAGTAATCCATTGTTTTCTCTATATCCTGTTCGGACAGCCATTTTATATAATCTTCAAAAGGCTTTACAGGTTTCATCTGAAAAATTTCTCTATTTATAACAGCTTCATATCGTCTGTTAAGTTCCTGAAGTATTAAAGGCATTGACCAGCCGTCCAGAAGAATATGGTGGACAGTCCATATAAACCTGTATTCAGACCTTCCCAGTATGAAGAGATGAAGATAACTTAAAGGCGGTTTGCTGAGATTAAAACCTTCAAGCCTTATCTTTTTCCTGGTTTCTTCTATTTTTACTTCCTGTTTTTCTCTATCCATTTCAGATAGATCCATTGTATGCCATGGAAGAGAGACTCTTCTATAAACTATCTGGAAAGGACTTTCCCCGTCTTCCCAGACAAAACCTGTACGCAGAATGGGATGAGTGGAAAACACACCGTTCCATGACTCTTCAAGGGCATTTATATTGAGTTCTCCTCTGTAAGTCCAGGAACTCTGTGTGCAGTATTGATCAGAATCGGGATCAGACAGAGCATGAAAGAGGAGGCCTTCCTGAAGAGGTGAAAGTCCGTAAATTGCTTCAATGGAAGAAGGGTCACCTATACCGTCAAGGAAAGACTGTGATACAGAGGCAAGAGGGAAATCGGAAGGAGTAAAATGTTTTCTCCCCGGCTCAATACAGTGATTTATTATCTCTTTTAAACTATTAATAAAATTGTCAGCCACTTCTTTAACTTTTTCTTTTTCCCATATATGATTGCTGTAGCCAAAAATCATAGATAAAGAACCGGCTGTGACAAAACCGTTAATATCCAGAAGATTTATTATACTGTTTCCCTGAGATACAGCATTCCCTGTATCTTCATCACTGCCACGGAGTAATTCTCCTTCCATTATGCTTTCGTCCATTTGACCGAGATAATTAAAGGCCACTCTCTTACATTCCAGTTTTTTGAGTTCCTCTTTTATATCAGAAAAACACCTCAGAACTCCATAGGAAAGTCCATTACCCGGTATGGATCTCAGAGTTTCTTTTACCGATTTTACAAGAGTGCCGTAATCTGTCATCGAAAAGCTTTTAAGACGAACAGGGAATATGGTAGTAAACCAGCCCACTGTCCTGGACAGATTAACTTCTCCAACAGTCTCTTCCCTGCCATGTCCTTCCAGATTTATAACAAGCTCAGATATATTAAAAGAACGATACAATGAAAGAAGAAGTGCTGAAAGTAATATGTCATTAATCTGTGTGTTATACACACAAGGAAGGGCATTTAATAAAAGTTCCGTGTCTTTATCTGAAAGAGAAACTTTATAGTTTCTTATGTCCGAGTATTTAGAATCTTTATATTGTACCGGCATATGAGAAGAATCTTTAAGAACTGAAAGCCAGTAATCACTGTATTTTTCTGCTTCTGAAACATAACCTTTCAGAGTTTTTGCCCAGTCTCTGTAAGAAGAGGTTTTTGCAGGAAGTGATGGAGTAAGGCTGTCAGAAAGTTTTCTGTAAATATTATGAAAATCTTCTATGATTATTCTCCACGAAACCATATCTATACACAGGTGATGTATCGCTATAAAGAGCCTGTCACGGCCGTCTCTATGACCTTTGAATATTACTGCTCTAAGAACAGGCCCATCTGTAATATTAAGATATGATTGAAGTAAATTGCATTTTTCTGTAATGAAAGCAGAAAGTTCTTCTGTCACAGAAGAAAGATCTGCCATTTCAACTGAGACAGATGTTTTCTCAGGTTTTTCATAATACTGAATCCATTTGCCTTCTGCTTGTGTATCCTCTATATGTCTGAATCTCAGCCTCAACCCGTCATGATGTTTCACCAGAAGGTTCAGAGTTTTCTCTATGATTTCTCTGTCTCCCGGCTGTTTCAGTGTAAAGAGAAAAGACTGGTTGAAGTGATTGAAGTCGAGAAAATCCTGTTCAAAAAACCATTCCTGGACAGGTATTAAAGGAACTTCCCCTGCAAGCAGTTTTTGCTCTGCCCTGAGAGATGGTTTCTTTTCAGCCTCCTCTGCTATGGCTGCAATGGTGGGATGATGGAGCAGCTGTGATGCAGTAATATTTATTCCTTCGCTGTTTGCCCTGGCAACTACCTGAATACTCATAATGGAATCTCCGCCGAGATGGAAGAAATTATCATATATACCAGCACGGTCGCATTTAAGAACTTTTTTCCATATTCTCGCAAGTATTTCTTCCCTGTCATTCCTGGGCGCCACATAGGTCTCATGAGATGCAAGGTCACTCTCCTCCGGCTCGGGAAGAGCTTTTCTATCCAACTTTCCATGAGCCGTAACAGGAATTTTGTCGATTTTTATAAAGCATGACGGGATCATGTAATCGGGCAGGAAATGTGAAAGTTCTTTCTGTAACTGAGAGGATTTCAGTTTTATGTCACTTATGTAATAACCACAGAGATATTTATTACCCTGTTTATCACTCCTGTCTATTACTACTGCATCTTTTACAGAATCTATCTTCTTAAGAGCTTCTTCTATTTCACCTAATTCAATACGAAAACCCCTTATCTTTACCTGTTGATCAATTCTTCCAAGGAATTCAATATTCCCGTCAGAGAGCCACCGCGCAAGGTCTCCTGTCCGATACATCCTTTCTCCCGGCACAAAGGGATTTTCTACAAATTTCCCGGCAGTAAGTTCAGGCCTGTTCAGATATCCCCTTGCTATGCCTGCGCCGGAGATACAGAGTTCTCCAGGCACAGAGAGAGGGGTCAGTCTGTTGTGTTTATCCAGAATATAAACTGTTGTATTATACACAGGTTTTCCTATGGGGATATTTTCATAATACTTATCTATTACAAAATTTGTTGTACATACTGTATATTCTGTAGGACCGTAATTATTTACCACTGCATAATTCTTTTTCTTAAAAGAACGCAGTTTGTCTCCGCCTGTATCAAGCCATCTGAGTTTGGTATTTTCAAACATTTCTACAAACTGTTCTGCAAACTGGGTGGGGAGAAAACTTACCGTTACATTATTCTCTTCATAATAAGTGTTTAACTCTGAAGGAGAAAGCCTTATGTCTTCACCTATTATATGGAGTGAAGCTCCTGATATGAGGCACGGGAATATTTCCCATACTGAAGCATCAAAGCCGAAAGACGCATATTTTGTCATAGAGTCTTTTTCGCTTAAATCTCTGGTATGTTTATACCAGATACACATATTTACAAGAGAGTGATGTTCTATCATCACACCTTTAGGCTGGCCCGTAGAACCTGATGTATAGATTATATAGGCAAGATCCCTGGATGTGTTAAGGACAGGCAGGTTTTTGCCATCTCCTGTATAAAGTGAAGAATCTGTTACATTCAGTACTTTTATGGAAGGTTTTATCTTCTCGGCCAGGTGAGGTTCTGTAAGTAACATAAGGGAACCGCTGTCTGAAAGTATGTATTTTATTCTCTCAACAGGGTATTCAGGATCTACCGGCACATAACATCCACCTGCTTTCACTGCTGCAAGAACACTTACAATCATATGGCATGAACGATCCAGAAGTAAGGCTACCCTGCTGTCACGTTTTACTCCTTCTCCTCTCAGGTAATGAGCCAGTTTATTCGCCCCCTCATTCAGCTCCCTGTATGAAAGTTTTTCACCTTTATAAATTACGGCAGTTTTTTCAGGATATAATTCTGCCGTTTTCTCTATCAATTCCTGAACTGTTACTTCCTTTGGCACATCATAATAAGTATCGTTAAAAGTCTTTAAAAGCAGGTTCTTTTCACGTTCTGTAACTATATCCATATCTCCGAGGAGACTCTCTGAATTCTGAATTATCCATTTCAGTGCAGATACCATATGACCTGTCATAAGTTCTATGACATGTTCTGTAAAACAGTCTCCGTCATAGGAAAACTTTATAGAAAGTTCCCTACCGGGCACAATGATTAAATTCAGAGGATAATTGGTTTTTTCATAAGCTTTCAGATCACTCATCTCTATAGATTTATTCTCACGGGCACTTTCATCAAAGGGGTAATTCTCAAAAGCAAAAAGACTGTAAAAAAGTGTTTCTCCCGGAGCCATACCGCTTAAAGACTGTATCTTATTCAGAGATATATGGCTGAACTTATTGCCTTCCTGTATGTTATTCTGAATATTTTTAAGATTAGAAAGTACAGATTCTTCCGGCCTGAGCTTTACTCTCACAGGAATGGTATTTATAAAGAGTCCTATCATTTTTTCAATGCCTGAAAGTTCAGGCGGCCTTCCTGAGACAGTGATACCGTAGAGTATATCATCGAGTCCGCTGTAACAGGACAGCACTGAAGACCAGGCCAGATGGAGAACGGCATTAAGGGTTACCTGAGAGGAACGGGCAAAAATCTGGCACAGGGAAAAGAAATCTTCAGAAATGTTATGGATATGTTCTCTCAGATTTTCAATAGATTTATGTATATCCAGACGGGAATTATTTACTGTAAGAGGTGTGGCTGTGGAAAAATCTGAAAGACCATTCTTCCAAAAATCTACTGTTTTCTCTCTGTCCTGTTCGGAAAGCCATTTTATATAATCTTCAAAAGGCTTTACACTTTTCATCTGAAAAATTTCTCTATTTATAATAGCTTCATATCTGCTGTGAACTTCCTGCAGTATTAAAGGCATAGACCATCCATCAATAATAATATGGTGAGTGGTCCATATAAACCTGTATTCAGCTCTTCCCATTATGAAGAGGTGAAGATAACTTAAAGGCGGTTTACTGAGATTAAATCCATCACTCCTCAAATTTTCCCTTATCTTTTCTATTTCTTCTTCCTGTTTTTCTCTGTCCATTTCAGAGAGATCAACTGTATGCCAGGGGAAAGAAACTTTTCTGTAAACTATCTGGAAAGGTTTATCTCCTTCCCAGTAAAAACCTGTTCTGAAAACAGGATGAGAAGAAAATATACCGGACCAGGCTTCTTTAAGAGCATTTACATCGACTTCTCCTTCATAGCTCCAGGAAGTCTGCACACAGTAATGATCGGAATCGGGAGAAGCCATAGCATGGAACATGAGTCCTTCCTGAAGAGGTGAAAGTCCGTAGATTGCTTCAACAGAAGAAGGGTCGCTTATACCGTCAAGGAAAGACTGAGTAACTTCGGCAAGGGGAAAATCAGATGGTGTAAAATGTTTTCTCCCCGGTTCAACACAGTGATTGATTATCTCTTTTAAACTTTCAGTGAAATGGTGGGCCAGTTCTTTGACTTTTTCTTCGTCCCATATATGATTGCTGTAGCCAAAAATCATAGATAAAGATCCGACGGAAACAAAACCGTTAATATCCAGAAGATTTATTATACTGTTTCGTGGAGATACGAAATCCCCTGTGGATACTTCCATGCCGGAGAGTAATTCTCCGTCCATTATACTTCCGTCCATTTGACCGAGATAATTAAAGGCCACTCTCTTACATTCCAGTTTTTTCAGATCTTCCCCGGTATCTGAAAGATATCTGAGGATTCCGTAGGAAAGTCCTCTCTCCGGTATGTTCCTCAGTATTTCCTTTACAGATTTTATAATAGTTCCGTAATCTGCCAGAGAAGGACTCTTCAGATGAACAGGAAATATTGTGGTAAACCAGCCCACTGTACGGGACAGATCTACTTCTCCGGAACCTTCTTCTCTGCCATGTCCTTCCAGGTTTATCAATAAATCGGACAGATTAAAAGAACGATAAAATGCCATAAGAAGTGCTGAAAGCAATATATCATTAATCTGTGTGTTATAGGCAGAAGGAACGGCATTTAATAAAAGTTCCGTATCAGTATCTGAAAGAGAAACTTTATAGTTTCTTATGTCCGAGTATTTAGAATCTTTATATTGTACCGGCATATGAGAAGAATCTTTAAGAACTGAAAGCCAGTAATCACTGTATTTTTCTGCTTCTGAAACATAACCTTTCAGAGTTTTTGCCCAGTCTCTGTAAGAAGAGGTTTTTGCAGGAAGTGATGGAGTAAGGCTGTCAGAAAGTTTTCTGTAAATATTATGAAAATCTTCTATGATTATTCTCCACGAAACCATATCTATACACAGGTGATGTATTACTATAAAGAGCCTGTCACTGCCGTCTCTATGACCTTTAAAAAGTACTGCTCTCAGAACAGGTCCTTCTGTAATGTTTAGAGATGATTGAAGTAATCTGCATTTCTCTGTAATAAAAGCAGAAAGTTCTTCTGTCACAGAAGAAAGATCTATCATTTCAACTGAAACAGATGTTTTCTCCGGTTTTTCATACCACTGACTCCATATATTTTCCTTTCTGAATCTCAACCTCAATCCGTCATGATGTTTCACCAGAAGGTCAAGAGTTTTTTCTATGATTTCTCTGTCTCCCGGCTCTTTCAGTGTAAAGAGAAAAGACTGGTTGAAGTGATTGAAGTCGAGAAAATCCTGTTCAAAAAACCATTCCTGTACCGGTATTAAAGGAACTTCCCCTGTAAGGATTTTATCTTCTCCTTTCTTTTTCAAAGGAAGGACTTTTTCAATGGAGAGAAGTTCTGAAATGGTGGGGTGAGCTTCCAGCATTCCTGCAGATATATTAATACCTGCTTCTCTTGCTCTCGCCACAACCTGAATACTCATAATTGAGTCTCCTCCGAGACTGAAGAAATTATCGTTAATACCTACAGAACCGCATCTGAGTATATCTTCCCATATTTTTGCCATAAATCTTTCTTCTTCTGTAGCGGGAGCAACATAGCCCGAAGACATAAGACTTTTATCCGGTAAAGGAAGAGCGTTTTTATCAACTTTTCCATGGGGAGTGAGAGGTATTTTATCTATTTTCAATATATAACGGGGGATCATATAATCAGGAAGATTTTTTGTAAGATCCTTTTTCATTTTATCAGTATCTAAATATTTATCTGACATATAATAGCCGCAGAGATAGGGTCTCTTATTTTCATCCACATGATCCACTACGACTGCATCTTTAACAGAGTCAAAACTTTTCATGGCCTGTTCAATCTCTGCAAGTTCTATTCGAAAACCTCTTATTTTAACCTGTCTGTCTATTCTTCCCAGGAATTCAAGATTGCCGTCAGGAAGCCATCTGGCAAGATCTCCTGTTTTATACATCTTCTCACCGGGTTTAAAGGGATTTTCTACGAACTTTTTCTGTGTAAGTTCCATCTGGTTAAGATATCCCCTTGAGAGGCCATAGCCTGAAATACAGAGTTCTCCCGGAACTCCTACTGGCTGGAGGTTCTCGAAAGAATCTGTTATATAGACAGAAGTGTTACAGGCAGGTTTACCTATGGGAATATTTTCATAATATTTATCAATGATAAAGGAACTTGTTTCCACTGTGTATTCTGTCGGGCCGTAACCATTATATACTTTATATCTCTGAGGAATGAAACTTTTTAATTTTTCACCTGCTATTACAATCCATTTAAGAGATTGATTTTTCGTAAGGGCCATAAACTGTTCTCCGAACTGAGTCGGGAGAAGAGCTCCGGTTATATTATGTTCTTCATAATATTCATTCAACAGGGAAGGTGAAAGTCTTATTGATTTCGGAATAATATGAATTGTTGCACCGGACAATAGAGAAGGAAAAATTTCTACTACGGAAGCATCAAAGGCAGGAGCCATGTATTTTGACGTATTATCTTTTTCCCTTATGCCACGGCTATTTATAAAATAGAAAGAGAGATTCAGAAGAGAATGGTTTTCTATCATCACACCTTTAGGTTTGCCTGTAGTTCCAGAGGTATAAATAACATAGACAAGATCATTAGGGGTATTTATTTTTTCAGGATTTCCTTTATTTCCCATTAATAAATTCCTCTCTTCAAGATCATAGACAATGCCCTCAAAGGTAAATTTATTATAAAAACTTCTTCTGGTGATAAGGAATTTTGTACCGCTATCGGAGAGCATATAGGAAATTCTATGGGACGGATAGTCACGATCTATGGGTATGTAAAATCCGCCGGCTTTTAACACACCCAGAATGGCCACTATCATGTCAGGAGAAGTGTCCATAAGTATACCTGCGCCTTCTTCCTGTTTCAGACCGTCCTCTCTTAACCGCCAGGCAAGCTGATTTGCCTGTCTGTTCAGTTCTCCGTAACTCAGTATCTGACCTTCGTATATAACGGCAGGTTTATGTGCATGAAGTTTTGCCTGTTCTTCAAACAATTCCTGAACTGTAACATCTTCGGGAATTTCAAAAAAGGTATTATTAAATTCTTCTAAGATCATCTTTTCTTCTTCATGAGGACACATTTTTACATGAGAGATTTTTTTATGTGGTTCACCGAGGGCATCATTTAAAACCTGACAGAGCAAATGGTGAGTTCTTTCTATATGTTCCTGATTGAATTTTTCTGTCTGATAGGTCCATTCCAGTTCAATATATTTTTTACTTTCTTCTACTTTTTCAAAAATATGAATGGATATATCTGATGGTTCGTAGGAAGGAACTATACGTTCAATCTGTTTCCTCTGGTCTTCGAAAGCAGGGAGACCGACAAGTGTTATATTTAAAAGATAATCAGGCCTTATCCCATATGCTTTCCTCAGTTCTCCTGCAAGAAGATCAAAGGGATATCTGGAATGATTTTTTATAATATTATTCACATCACTGCCGTTTTTTTGAACAAAACTGTTAAAATCCATATCTTTATCCAGTTTTATTTTTAAAGGAATGGTACCTACAAACATACCTGTCATCTTTTTCTGGTCTTTTGTAGATCTGTTATGATTTCCGCTTCCTATGACTGCTTCATCAGAGGAAGTTATTCTTCCTGTATATATGGCAAAACAGGAAAGGAGGACTTTAAAGATAGAGGTTTTATATTCCTTACAGTATTCATATATTTTTCCACTTAATTCACCGGGTATTTTAATAGAGGTAGCTTTTGCAATGATATTATCAGACTTCACTTTCTTTTCTGAAAGATTTATTTCTTCAGGCAGTGGAGAAAGGTACTTTAACCAGAATTCACGGTCTTTTTCTGCCTCAGGAGATTCAAGATAGTCTTCCTCTTCGGAAATAAACTGAATATAGGATGGATAGGATATTTCCTCTGGCTCTTTACCATTTTTAAACATGTCATAATAATGTTCAATTTCATTAAAGACCAGGTCTGCAGTCCAGCCATCTGATATAATATGATGTATTTTTACATAATATCCTTCTTCACTGTCATTGAATTTTATCAAAGAAAAATGAAAAAGTTCACTATCTGTAAGCATGAATGGTTCATTGGTTTTATTCTTAACCCACTTCTGAAGAATTTCTTCATTTTCATCTGAAAAATCCAGATATTCCGGTATATACTCTCTGAAAGGGCTTACATATTGCATAACCTGATTATCTGTTTTTTTGAGCCTTATTCTGAAACCTTCATTCAATTTAATTACTGTATTTATAGCTTTTTTTAAGAGTGAAAAATCTATTTTTTCTCTGTATTTAACCGTAAAAGCTATATTTGCAAAGGATGTGCCTTCATATTTTTCTTCCGTAAACCAGATTCTTTTCTGAGGATGTGTCAGTTCATAATGTTCCATTTTATATTCCTTCCTTCCCCTATGTATCATTTCATCATTTCTTCCCCACTCTTAATATCGGAAACTATATTAAATAGTTTATC
>DAIOEN010000009.1:0-74787 GCA_036746235.1 Vulcanimicrobiota bacterium
GTAAAATAAAGCTTTAGATGAAAATCAAGTAGAAGCAGTTTATCTAAATAATTTATCTAAATAATTTATATATCAAGGGAGATATATTTTAAGGAAATTTGACAACTTTCATCAGGAGCTACGCATTTTGTCATTGCGAGGGGCCCCTTGTTTTTGCGTAATTCCTGTTTCATATGTCCTGCTGGGATAATATTTCAATCTTTATGTAATTGCACAATATTTTCAGGCTACTTTTAGCCTCCGCTTATCAAATCATTGAGCATCTGAATATATCCCTGAACTGCTTCATTAAACAACTGTCTTCCCAGTTCCTTATCTGCTTCTCCCTGGTCTCCGTTTATAACACCTGTAGAGGTATAAGATCTCGTTTTTTCAAGGCTTGTAAAATAGTTATAAGGGGGAGTATGTTTTGCGAAATGTTCCTTTTTTACCATTTTCTCATAAAGATAAAGCATCATTGATACCTCTTCCGCTGTAGCATGACCTGATGATGAAAAATAAACTGTTCGCAGACTCTGGACCTTTTTAATATCCCACCATGCAACGGAATAATAGCTTACGCCAGGTAATTCGAAACAGAGATTCTGAAAGGCACAGATTATACTTGCTTCATTTAAGCTATGGCCATTGACCATAAGGAACTGGCGAAATCCGTGTAGATAAAGGGATCTTACTGTATCTTCTATAAGTTTCTGAAGAGTTTCAGGTCTTACTGCTACAGTACCTGTGAAAGCCATATGTGGCACCATAGAAAGACCGAATTTTATACATGGTACCACTATGGTAAAAGTTCTGTTTCCAACTTCAAGGGCTATCTTTTCGGCAATATAAGTATCTGTTCCAAGAGGCAGGGCAAGACTGTGCTGTTCAATACTGCCAACAGGTATTATAATAGCTTTCCTGCTTTCCAGATATTTGTCTACTTCCTGCCATGTCATTTCTAATAGTTCCAAAATAACACCACTTTCTACTGCGGTGAGCATAGATAATGCATATACGCTTCTCGTAACGCGTTACGCGTTACACGTGACTGGAGGAACATTTTTATTACATGCTTATGCTCAGATCAGTAAATATTTATATATAAAAAGTTTATCGTAAAGATTTTTTTTCTAAAGCAGCCACAGAATCTTCTCTGTTACACCTGGCTGCTTCATGACGGGGATCAAGGGAAAGAACCCTGTCAAAACATCTGACTGCTTCTTCATATTTATCCTGATAAAACAATGCAGATCCTTTTTCAAGCCATGTGTTCACATCATCAGGATAAACAGAAAGTACATTATCAAAATAATAAATAGCCTGGTCATATTTTTCCTGATAAAATAAAGCCAGACCTTTACAGAACCATGCATCAATATTCCTGGGACTGAGATCCAGGGTTTTATCAAAACATGTTATAGCCTCTCCGTATCTACCGAGATTTGTCAGGGATTTTCCCTTGTTGACAAGTGCTTCTGGATAATTTGGAGAAAGTTCCAGAGCCTGATCAAAAAAGGATATGGCATCTTCATATCTCCCGAGCTTTGATAAAGTGAGGCCTTCCTGAAATAGCTGCTTTCCTCTGGGAGAAAAGAGTGAATTCAACATAGATTTTAACTTAATCTCCATAATTATTTCTGTCTTACTGAGTTACGTATAAATAAGCTCTCGTCACATGTATGACGGGAGGAACAGGTTTATCACATACTTATGGTCAGGTCAGTAAAAAAATCATATTACTGCAGATAAATTCTGCAGGTTCAGGCATAATCATAACAGGTAAAACTGTCCCGGAAATTTTGTTTTTCTCCGGTCGGAGTTATGGACCGGTGACATTTCCCTGTTATGATATAGATTATAAATTAACGGACAAAAATTTGCAATCTTTATAAATTATTGTATTTTTCAGAAATTTTGTTTAAAAAAATTTATTTATAATTTGCTATTTTTTTAAAATAATTCTATAATAATTCATATATTTAAATAATCCATAGATAATCCTCCCGTCACGCGTTACGCGTCACGAAAACAATAAGTCCATAACATTATATTTTATATTCATACAGAAGGGAAGAGAGAAATATGGAGTTAAGGAAATTTGTTGCCCCTGAATTTATTTTCGGAGAAGGAGCAAGATTACAGGCAGGTAGATATGCCAGACATTTAGGAGCCAGAAAAGTTCTGCTTGTAACAGATAAAGGTGTAATTACTGCAGGATGGGCAGAAGAAATAGCTCAGTGTCTTAAAAAAGAAGGTCTGTCATGTGAGATTTTTTCCGACATAAGTCCAAACCCGCGGGCAGAAGAAGTTATGAAGGGAACAGAAATATACAGGAATGAAGGATGTAATTTTATAGTATCTATAGGAGGAGGCAGTCCTATGGACTGTGCCAAAGGTATCGGTATAGTCTCTTCCAATAAAGAACATGTCCTTCATTTCGAAGGTGTTGACATGGTTTCAATCCCATGTCCTCCTCTCATCTGTATCCCCACTACGGCAGGTACATCTGCAGATGTTTCACAGTTTGCCATCATTACAGACAGGAAAAGAAAGGTAAAAATAGCTATTATCAGTAAAGCAGTTGTCCCTGATATAGCACTCATTGACCCTGTCACATTGACAACTATGGACTCGTATCTCACTGCCTGTACCGGCATGGACGCCCTGTGTCATGCAATCGAAGCATATGTATCCAATGCCAGTTCACCTGTTACAGATCTCAATGCACTTGAAGCAATAAGACTGATAACAGAAAATTTAATAGAATCAATAAATAATCCCATGTCTATGAAATATAGAAATAATATGATGCTGGCCAGCCTCCTTGCAGGGCTTGCTTTTTCCAATGCAAGCCTGGGAGCAGTACATGCCATGGCACACAGTCTGGGAGGATTCCTGGATTTTCCTCATGGAGAGGCAAATGCCATTCTCTTAAGCCATGTAATATCCTATAATTATTATGCAGCTTCTGAACGTTATGACAGGATTGGAGAATCCATGAAACTTAAATTAAATGGTGACAGACGAAAATCTGTCTGTGAAAAAATAGATCAGTTAAGAACTGAATCAGGTATTACTTCCACACTGGGACAAAAAGGTATGCAGAAAAGTGATATTCCACAGCTGGCTTATAATGCCATAAGAGATGCATGTATAGTAACAAATCCTAAAAAAGCAGAACAAAAGGATATAGAAACAATTTATGAACAGGCCTTATGATGATGGGAATAAATATGAATCTCTTCGTGAAAGGATTATAGGACTGGGAGAACATTCCATAAGGAAAAGCTATTACCCTGAACTTCAGGAAAGGCTGGCAGAACTGGAAAAGTTTCGTTCTCTCTTAGATCAGAGCAATGATGCCATATTTCTGGTACAAATCCCTTCCGGTATACTTATGGATGTGAATGAATCCGCCTGCAGTCAGCTTAAATATAAAAAAGAAGATCTTATGAACAGATCTTTGGGAAATATTACAGATGATGAGAGGATAAAAAAATTACTGGAAAATGAAAAGGTCATCAGTGAAGAAAGACAGATATTAAATATAATAATGAAGAAAAGTAACGGTCAGGATTTGCCGGTAGAAATGACTGTAAGAATTGTTAATTTCAACAGTATATTTTATGCCGTTATAGTAGCAAGAGATATAACGGAAAGAATAAAAGCAGAAGAAGAAAAGAAAAAACTTCAGAAGCAGGTTCTTCATGCTCAAAAGCTTGAAAGTCTTGGTATTCTTGCAGGAGGTATTGCCCATGACTTTAATAACATATTGACAGGTATTTTAGGACATATAGAACTTGCTCTGATGGATATGTCTATAGAGCCCACTTTAAGAAACAGGCTGGAACAGATTCGTATTTCTTCAATAAAAGCATCTGAACTGACCAGACAGATGCTTTCTTACGCAGGACTCGGCAAATTTTCAATCCAACCTGCAAATCTTTCAAGCCTGGCAGAAGATACAGGAAAATTGATGGAACTATCTATTCCTGAGAATCATATATTAAAATATAATTTTCAGGAAAACCTCCCGCTCTTCTACTGTGACATATCACAATTATGTCAGATAATCATGAACCTGATAATAAATGCCTCGGAAGCTATCGGAGAAAAAGATGGAATAATTACAATAAATACAGGAACAATAAAATGCGACACAGCTTATTTAGCTGAAAGTTATCTTCACGAAAACCTGCCGGAAGGCCTTTACATTTATATTGAAGTAACTGACACTGGCTGCGGAATACCAAAAGACAATCAGGATAAAATTTTCGATCCTTTCTTTACTACTAAATTTACGGGGCGAGGCCTGGGACTTGCAGCAGTACTAGGTATTATAAGATATCACAGAGGAACAATAAAACTCATCAGTGAACCGCAGAGGGGAACAACTATAAGATTACTGTTTCCTGCTTTTACTTTTATTACGGAAGAAAAGACAGAAAAACAGAGTGAATTAAATCTCCCTCAATGGAAAGGTAAAATACTGGTAGTCGATGACGAAGAATGTATCTGTATTGTAACTAAAGCTATACTTGAAGAGCTGGGCTTTACGGTACTAACAGCAGGTGACGGGAAAGAAGGACTGGAATTATTTAAAAAATATGGAGCAGAAATATGTGCCATAATACTTGATGTAACTATGCCGAAAATGAGTGGCATAGAAGCACTTCAGGAGATACGCCTTATTAATAATAAAGTAAAAATTATAATTACAAGTGGCTATGAAAGTAAAGCTGACTTTGAGGATTATATAGATGGAAAAACAGACTGGTTTCTACAAAAACCATTTGAAATAAAAGAACTCGTAGAAATACTGGAAAAAATAGGGTTGTAAATGGTTCGTATGTTTATAAGGGTGAAGGGTGAAGAGTGAAAAGAAAAATTTTTAGTAAATATTAATGCTCGATTTGGTAAATACTGGAGGAAGAAAAATAGTCAAAAATCCGAAAAGATACGTCAGTCTTAATAATTATTTAAAGGAAAAATTCGGCTCCAGGGTACATAAAGTACCTCTTGATGCAGGTTTTACCTGTCCTAACCGGGATGGTTCCAAAAGTGTGGGAGGCTGTATATACTGTAACAATCTCGGTTCGGGAACAGGTGCATCGCAGGAAAATAAGTCTATCGAAAAACAGATGGAGGAAGGAATAAATTATCTTTCAAAAAGATTTAAAGCACGGAAATTTATAGCCTATTTTCAATCCTATTCCAACAGCTACGGTCCTGTAGAAAAATTGAAAAAATTATATGACTCGTCTCTTATAGATGAACGAGTGGTTGGACTTTCCATAGGAACAAGACCTGACTGCCTGAATAAAGAGATACTTGACCTTCTGGAAGATTACAGGAAAAAGAATTATATGGTCTGGCTGGAAATAGGTCTCCAATCGTCACACAATAAAACCCTGGAACTTATAAATCGCCGTCACACCTTTGAAGATTTTATCTCTGCTCTGGACAGGGCAAAAGAAAGAGGTTTACTTGTCTGTACTCATATAATATTCGGACTCCCTGGAGAAGATTATAACGATATGATGGAAACAGCGAAAAAACTTTCAAAACTCCCGGTAGACGGCGTTAAATTTCACAGTCTTTATGTAATAAAAGGAACTCCCATGGAAAAACTCCTTCATGAAGGTATCTATAAACCAATCACAGAAGAAGAATATGTAAATATTGTCTGTGAAGCAATCTCACTTCTCCCGGAACAGGTTGTAATACAGAGACTTACAGGAGATCCTAAAAGAGGAGAACTGGTAGAACCTCAGTGGACTCTGAACAAACAGAAAACCCTGTCACTCATAGAAAAAAACCTTGTAGAAAAAGACCTGTGGCAGGGAAAATTTTTTATATAATATTAATGAAAATATAGTTTATATTAGGATCGTGAAGAGTGAAGGGAAGACAAATTCTCGTTCTTTGTTGTGACTACCCGGTTACGGCTGTTAGTTTCATAATTATCCATCATTAAGGAGTGGGTAGTGAGTATAATAATACATTAACTATTTTTCTCTTTTCACTCTTTAATAAGTTAATTGTATGGATTTAAAATATATACAACTATATTATATATACAAAAAATCTATACAGTATAGTTATATAGGCTGTACAGGGAGTGGAAACTGTTCATCTGTAACATCATAGTAATGACTATAGCTGTATAGTTACAGTAAAAGACGTAATCCTCCCGTCACGCGTTACCCGTTACGCGTTACGATTTTACAGAAACAGGAAAAACAATTTATGGATAATATAAAAGATAAAATAATCGGATGCCTCCTTGGCACTGCTGCAGGTGACAGTATCGGCCTTCCATGTGAAGGACTTTCAAAAAGAAGACTGAAGAAAATCTACGGTGAAATAAAAGGCCATTCTTTTTTCTTCAATAAAGGCATGGTATCGGATGATACGGAACATACCGCCATGGTGGCGAAAGCCCTTCTGGAAACAGATGGCGATGTAAAAGCTTTCACTGAAAATCTCTCATGGAAATTTCGTTTCTGGTTTATGTCTCTCCCTGCCGGTATCGGTATGGCGACACTTAAAGCCTGTATAAAACTTTGTCTCGGCTGGCCGGGAGATAAAAGCGGAGTTTTCTCTGCAGGGAACGGCCCTGCAATGAGAAGTGCCATTATAGGTGTTATATACGGTGAAAACATGGAAAAAATGAAAGAACTCGTAAGGGCATCCACACAGATAACCCACAGGGATCCGAAAGCAGAATACGGTGCTCTGGCAGTTGCCCTTGCCGCTCATCTTTCAGATGCTTCACCTGAAGAATATTACAGGGAACTGGAACAGCTTATCGGAAAAGAAGGGGAAGAATTGCTGAAGCTGGTAAAAAAAGCCGTAGAATTTGTTTCCACAGGAAAAAGCACTGAAGATTTTGCGGAATCTCTGGGACTGGGGAGAGGTATAAGCGGTTATATTTACCATACAGTGCCGGCAGTGCTTTACTGCTGGTTCAAACACAAAAAAAATTTTCGTGCCAGTCTCACGGATATAGTGAAATGCGGCGGAGATACGGATACTACGGGAGCAATACTGGGAGCCATTACAGGTGCCGGAGGAGGGAAAGAAGTCATACCGGAAGAATGGCTTAACAATATATGGGACTGGCCCATATCGGTAAAATGGCTCGAAGAACTCGGCAGAAGTCTCGTTGAAAATAATAAAAATACCGGGGCAAAACTGAATTTTGTCGGTTCTTTTATAAGAAATATTTTCTTTACTGTTATTGTCCTCCTTCACGGATTCAGGAGATTAATGCCACCTTATTAGGCCGGCAGGCAAATTATAAAGAATTATGAGGTCTTTTATATGAGAATAGTAACGCATAACACGTGACCGGAGGAAAAATTTTTATTACATGCTTACGCTCAGGCCAGTAGGAATAACCGAAAAATTATGATATAATAGACAAAAAAATCAGGGGAATATGTAACGAAATGGTTTATGACGCAGTAATTATAGGAGCAGGTCTTGCAGGATGTTCTGCTGCTCTGTCGGTAATAAAATCAGGCAAAAAAACTGTTATACTTTCGAGAGGTCTTGGAAATCTTTATTCTTCTTCCGGGTATATAGATTTACTCGGTTATTATCCTGTTACAGAGAAAAAGCCTGTTATATCACCGCTGTTGTCTCTCGAAAAATTGATAGATGAGAAACCGCACCACCCTTACAGCATAACAGGTATAGATATGATTAAAGAAGCTTTTTCGGCTTTTCTCTCCGTAAGTTCCGATACAGGTCTTCCCTACTGCGGATCTATTGAAAAAAATATGCTTATGCCCACTGCTGTGGGTTCTCTTGTACCTACGACACTCTTTCCCGAAACTGCCGGAAGGGATATAAATACTTTTCAGAACATAGTAGTAACGGGAATAAAAGAATTGATAGATTTTTTTCCTCCTTACTGTGCGTCAAATCTGGAACTTCATCTTGGCAGAAAAATAGATTTCCTCAGGGTAGAGCTCGGATTAAAAATGGACAGGGAACTGAACAGCTATGATATTGCTCTTTTTATGGAACAGGAAAACATAAGAGATCTGTTCATAAAGCAGTTAAAATCCGTTTCTTCAGGCACCCTCATACTTGTCCCTGCAGTTATGGGAGTAACAAAATGGAAAGAAATCATCACATCCATAGAAGAAGAACTTCAGAGCAAAATACTTGAAATTCCAACCCTTCCTCCGTCAGTTATGGGATACAGACTGGGAGAAGCATTGCTCTCCTATTTAAAAAATAAAGGTGTGGAGATAATTATAGGCAATGGCGTGGATTATTTTAAAGGTGATAAATATATTGAAGAAGTCGGTATTACAGGGGCAAGCGGCAGGATAAAAAAATTCAGAGGAAAAAATTTCATTCTTGCTACAGGAGGTATACTCGGAGAAGGCCTTTCCGTCTATCCCCGGGAAATTAAAGAAGCAGTATTTAATCTGCCTGTAGTATCTCACGGTAATTTATCTACGGAAGATTTCTTCAATCCCGAAGGCCAGCCTTTATCTTATGCAGGAGTTACGGCAAACAGTAATCTTCAGCCTTTAGATATTTCAGGAAAAGTAATATTTGAAAATCTTTTTGTTGCAGGAGCAACCCTTTACGGATACGATCCATTCCTTGAAAAAAGCGGGAACGGCGTGGCACTTTCTACAGGATATAAAGCCGGCTTAATGGCATGCAGGTGAAAAATATGAGTAACAATCACAATCTTGATCACTGTCTTAAATGCAGTATATGTCATACCCAGTGTCCTGTGGTAATGAATTATCCTGCTTTCCCGGGGCCGAAACAGTTAGGGCCGGAACTTGAAAGGCTCAGGCTTGCAAGAGGCGAAGGAGAAGTCCTGGAGATAGATAATATCCTTTCTTACTGCACGAACTGTAAGAGATGTGATGCATCGTGCCCTCATGGCGTAAAACCTTCTTATTACAACCTCAAAAACAAAGAAAGACTCCGTTTACACCCTTCCGAACAGTTAAGAAACTGGATCCTGGCCCATAATGTATGGTGGGGGAAAATGGCAACAGTCATTCCCGGATTCAGTAACTTTGCCCTTCAATTTCCACTGACAAAATTCGGCATGGGACTTTTCGGGATAGCAAACAGAAATCTCCCTGCCTATAAAAAACAGACTTTGAAGATCAAAAAAGAAGAAAAAAACAAAAAAGCCCTTTATTATCCCGGATGCTTCGCTTCTTTTAACGAACCGGAAATCATTCAATCCACTGTAAATATACTTGAAGCATGCGATTATCAGGTGGAAATTGCCCCTGCAGACTGCTGCGGAACACCGATGGTAACAAATGCGCTCTTCAATGAAACAAAAGAAGTGGCAAAGAAAAATATAAAAATCTTCCTTCCCTATATAGAAAAAGGTTACAAAGTAATTACAACATGTTCAAGCTGCGGCCTTGCATTAAAACAGGAATATAAAGATCTTCTGGCAGATGAAGACTGTGAAAAACTTGCAAAAAACGTATGGGATCTCTTTGAATTACTCGAAGAAGAAGGCCCCCTTCCTTTTGACGGAAAGAAAAAGAAAATAGAAAAAGCTTTCTACCATGTGCCATGTCATTTGAAAGCCCAGGGAGCAGGCATACCGGCAGCAAATATTTTAAGAGATTTTGCAGTGGAGGATTTAACCGTGGAAGATAGCTTCTGCTGCGGTATAGCAGGTACCTACGGATTTAAGAAAGAAAAACATAATCTATCCCTTGAAATCGGGTCTTCTTTATTTAAAGCTATAAAAGAAAGCAGCGCTTCACTTGTATTAACCGATTGTGGAACATGTAAAGTTCAGATTGTTGACGGAACAGGCATTAATGTTAAACACCCTGCTGTTTTATTAAGTGATTTTATTTCCGGCCAGTAAATTTTCCGCTGTATTTTTCAATCTATTAAACTCTTCGTCCAGTTCAAAAGTATTAATTTCTTTTATCCTGTTTTCCTTCGCCTTCACCTCAATATTAAAAGCTGCCATACCAAGTTTTCTTGCTTCTATATTACGGGAGGTTCCTTTTATAGTATGGGCCAGATATATTATATCTTCTTTATTTTCCCCGGAAAGTTTATTTTTAAGTTCATGAATATTATTATCCAGATCTGCAATACTTTCCAGAAGTATTTCTTTGCAGAATTGCTCATCACTGCCGGTACGACTGAGAAATAACTGCCAGTTCAGAATTTTTTCATCTTTTTCATCTTTCTCATCTTTTATCAGAACCGGAGTTTCTTTACCGGTATTGGAAGTTATTGCCGAAAGAAGGTCTTCAGGATTTATCGGTTTTGATATATAACCATTCATTCCTGCTTTAAGACACTTTTCTCTGTCACCTTTAATTGCATGAGCAGTCATAGCAATAACAGGAACTTTATGGTCAAGAACCTCTGACTCTTCATCTCTGATTATTCCTGTGGCTTCCAGCCCATCTATTTCAGGCATCTGAATATCCATAAACACTATATCATATAATGTTTTCTCCAGAATATTTATAGCTTCTCTTCCGTTTGATGCCACGTCTGCACTGTAACCGAGCTTATTCAGAATTTGAATTACTATTTTTTGATTGATATTATTATCTTCTACAAGAAGAATCCTGGTTTTGTATCTCTTCCGTTCTTTATATACCGTTGCTATAAGAGATTCGTCTTCTTCTTTCTTTACCAGAACCGTTACGAGACAGTCATAAAGCTGTGAAGGTTTTATAGGTTTTGTAAGATAAAAATTAATGCCATATTTTCCCAGATCCTCTCTGTCTACAGGCCTGTCAATTGATGTAAGAACTATAAGACCTGTCTCTTTCAGTTCCGCATCTTTAATAATTTCTTTACACAGAGAAAGACCATCCATTCCGGGCATCTGCATATCTACGAGAACAATTTCAAAAGGACATCCTTTAAGGTTTGCATCCTTTAATTTTTCCAGGGCAATAAAGGCATCTTCCGCTTCATCAAACAAACAGTGCCATAGTTTTAAATACTCTCTGATTATATAACGATTTGTTTCATTATCATCCACTATAAGTATATAATTACCTGTAAGATCTCCCGTAATGTCTGTTTTTTTCTCTGCCTCTTTCTGATGTTCAAATAAAGCGGTAAAGAAAAAACAGGACCCTTTCCCTTCTTCACTGCTCACTCCAATATTGCCTTTCATCATTTCTACAAGATATTTTGAAATAACCAGACCCAGCCCTGTTCCTCCATATTCTCTTGTTGTTGACGCATCTACCTGGGAGAAAGATTTAAAGAGTCTATCCATACGACTCGGTGGTATGCCGATACCTGTATCTTTTACGGTAAATTTTATAAGACTTTCTCCGTCTCCTTCTTCTTCCAGATTAACCCTTAAGGATACATCTCCTTTTTCTGTAAACTTGACTGCATTACCCATAAGATTAATTAAAACCTGACACAATCTTCCCGGATCACCTTTCAGATATACGGGAACGTTAACATCAATAAGATAAGAAATTTCCAGATCCTTTTTCTGCCCTTTTATTGCCAGCATATCCATTATATCTTCAATAATCAGTCTCAAATTAAAATTAATTGATTCAAGTTCCAGTTTACCTGATTCTATTTTAGAAAAATCCAGTATATCATTGATTACATTCAGAAGTGATGTGGATGATGTTTTTATTATATGAGACAGATCCCTTTGCTCCCTTTTTAATTCAGTATCAAGAAGCAACCCTGTGGCACCAATAATTCCGTTCATAGGTGTGCGAATCTCATGGCTCATATTGGCAAGGAACTGACTTTTGGCTATACTGGCAGCTTCTGCAGTTTCCTTTGCTTTCAATAACAGTTCATTAGTGCTGGCCAGTTCTTTAGTTCTTTCATTTACAATACTTTCAAGTTCTTCTTTTGATCTTATGAGTAAGTCCTGAGCTTCTTTACGAAGGGTAATATCTCTGGAAATTCCTGCTATACCTATGACATAACCTTTATCATCAAAGATAGGACTTTTAATGGTTTCAACCCATTCCATTTTTTTTGTTTTATCAACAATGGGCTCTTCCATTATTTTTCTTATGCCTGAGCTCATAATCTCTCTGTCATCTTTTATATATTTTTCCGCCATATGAGAAGGCCATATATCATAATCGTTTTTATTTATTACATCCTTAACGCCACAGGTCATAAGAAAAGGTTCATTTGCCGCTATATAAAGACTTTCTCTGTTCTTAAGCCATGCTATATCAGGAATATTATCGAGTAATGCCCTCTGCTGTGTTTCCTTTAATTTTAACTGTTCCGAAGTAATTTTTAAATTTTTTTCTGTCTCAGTCTTCTCTGCTATTTCTTTCCGGATTTCTTTTATATATAGTTTCTGTATATAACTGTAGTTTAAAATCAACGGAATTGCGAGAAGAAGGAAGAAAAGACCCCACAGAAAAGATATTATCAAATGTTCATCCAGAAATTTAGAGACATAACTGATATTATATTCCGCTCCTGAAAGATAAAAAATCCCTTTTTTTGACACTTCAGGAATTACTACTGTACGAAAAGTCCCCCATCTGTCCGTATAGGTAACATAAACAGGTTCTTTTTTATTAAAAGTTTCTTTCAATTCATCACTGCAATCGTCATATATGCTAAAATACCTGACTTCCTCATTTTTTTTTAATTCTTCATCTGTGGCACTTGAAGATGTAATATATATATGACCATTCTGTTTAATGACCGTATAAAGGTATTTAAAACCTGACCTGTTTGCATAATCGGAAAGTAATGTTATATTCTTCCAATCCTGTTCTTCTGTTATAGATTGTTTATTTTTCGCCCTGTCATGGAAATCTTCGGGAAGGATATATTTTATTGCATTTGCACCTATATACAGCCTCTTATCAATATTTTTCATTATGTCTTCTTTAAGGGAAAAATAATTCCACATTGTATAAACAAAGACACCTAAAATATAAAAAACTATAGCTATAATAAATAACCATGCCTTTTTTATTTGATTTATATACATGTTAATAGGGGATCCTTTAAAATTCATATTTATAAAATTAATATAACACAAAATTCAATTATTTAATAGATTATAACAATTGTTTTATAGTGTAAAAAAAATTTCCACTTGAAGTAATTAAAAAAAACTGCTATAATTACCTTTGAAATCTTATAAGCTTTATTTAAATTTGAAAGGATCTATCTATTCCTGATGAAAAAAGGATTTACTCTTGTTGAAATTTTACTTGGTACAGGTCTGGCAGGGGTTTTGCTTGTAATGATGTGCGGTGTATTTGTTTATGGCCTTAATGCCATAGAGAAAGGTCGTATAAGGACTACAGCATTAAATCTTGCCGACAGGAAAATCTCCGAATCTCATAATCTTATGAAAACATTAAACTCTGCCGGAGAAATAAAAGGTGATAGATTAAATACCGTTATTTCCGATAACAGGGTAATAAAGTTTAATGAGAGTAATATTAATCCAGCAGGAAATTATTCTATATGGGATCCCGGTGGTGTTTCTATAGAATCAGAAGGAACTGTTACAATAAAAGGTACAGGCGATTTCCATTACATATATTCCTTAACAGATTATGCCGATAATATAAAAAAAGTCAGTGTTGAAGTATACTGGCAGGAAGGTAAAATTGGTTCTAAAAAAATTTTTCTGGAAAGCCTTGTATCCAGATATCAGTAAAAAAGACAGGAATTTTTTTAATGATAAAGTTTTCAATGAAACCGACATTACTATCTCAAAATACGGGCTACCGGTGGCGATATTCACATAAAAAAGGTGGATTTTCTATTGCTGAACTGGCTATAGTAATAGCAATTTTCTCCTTTATCCTGGTTGCTATCTATACAATTCTGGACTCAGGTCTTAAAGCATGGAATATAGGAGAAAAACGTACTGACCTGCAGAATAACGGTGAAATAATCCTAAGGAGAATGGTTCATGAAATGTCTATAGCAAGCCAGAGATCTATTGTTCTGGATATGGCAGGTCATGAGAGACATACAGGAGATATTGTTCATGAATATATATGCTTCGAATCTCCTGTAAAAGATGGGGAATTCAAATATCAAAAAGACAAATTCGGAACACCTGTCTGGCATGGATATATAATATATTATGTTCATGAACAGGATACTGACACAGATCCAAATGGTATAAACATACCCAAAAAACTTTACAGAAGATATATTGATCATGGAGAAAGAGCCATGCCTGTACCGGTAAGTAATATAGAATCTTTACTGACAGTGCCTTCTTCCCCTTCTCCCGAGCACAGAGAAATAGCTACGAATGTAGATACTTTTGATGTTACGAGAGACGGTTTCATTGTAAAAATAAAACTGGCATACAGAAAAGCCATCAGTAATAGAAAACAAAATGGTGCGAATTATTCTATTTCAGGCACGGCAAACAATAAAGGTACCGACTATTTTGAATTACAGGCATCGGTGGAACCGAAAAATTAAATATTTGTTTACAGAAATATTCTGTAATAATCTGCCAGGAAAAAGGAGAGAAATTTTATGAAAAATTCAGATAAAGGTATGGTTCTCATCAGTATACTCCTCTTAACAGTTCTTCTGACAATGCTTACTGTATCTATGGTTTTCATAAGTACGAACCATCTTCAAATGATGGGAAATATAGAACAGAAAATGATTGCTCTGAAAGCTGCAGAAGCTGCGGCAGAATATGCCATGACCAGGCTGAATATTCCCGATCGCCCGTGGGCTGTGTGGGATCCAAATCATGAAACTACTCCAACATCTGATGATACCCCGGATTCCAATGCAAATATTACTCTTCATTTAAAAGGAGCCACTGCCTATATAAATTTTACAGGAAGCCAGTACCTTTCATATAATAATCTTAAAGGACAAAACCCTGTAGATAGAAGTAAAATTGGCGATACAAAACTATCGGGAACCATTCCTGCCTACAGTGCCGAACTCATCTGTATAGGTAAAGCAGGAGGAGAAAATGACGATGGCCCGATAAAATACGTGAAGGTTATTTTTATAAGAAATGACATATATCCCTATCCGATAAATTCAGATGGCCAGATAGATTTTGAAAGTGCCGGAGATATAAAAATATTCGGTAATAATTCTACTGCTCCCGGTTATATACATTCAAACTGGGACGGAAATACAGGAGATATAAATGATGCAAATTACTATAGTATCAAATCAGAACTGGGCAGCGGAAATGTAGATATGCTTGGAGGAGTGGCATCTGCAGTAGGCCCCATAACATTAAACAGGGCTCAGGAAAAAGATGTAGTTGTGGCTATGAACCCTGATGGCAGAGAAGAATTTGAAGACATTGATATAGACAATGTCCTTAAAAATGCAAAAGATACAGGGCCGAAGGAAGTGGAACCGGGGACATTTATAGTTACACCGAGATATTATATAACACCGGGGATAAAAAATGAAGAGGGACAGGATTTAAATCAAATAAATGCTGCTGTAAAAGGTTTTGAATCAAAGGGGGGAAGCCTGTCTGCAGAAAAATATGTACCCGGCCTGCTGAGTAAATTTAAAGGTTGTAATGAAGATGGCTTCCCTCCTGATGTTGAAGAATTGAAACAGACAACCTATAAGCCTGAAGATGGCTGGAATGTTAATTTTACCGCCAAATCAACTCAGGACTGGATTACCGTTATGGGGGCAAAAGGGGAAAATGAGTTTAAAGACGCAGACGGGAACGTTCTTGGATGGGACAGAGTTGTAGCTACAAAATACTGGGTAGGTGTGGAATGGGAGCTAACGGCATCGAGGCAGGTAAAATATCAGGATCCTTTGACAGGAGAATGGAAAGAAAAAACTGAAAGTATCGAACCTATGGGGGCTACGTGGAAGCATACAGGGCCTATGAGTGAAATAGGAGATGTTTCTTTCAATCTTGATGAAACTAACAACTGGGGAAACAAACCTCCTCCCGATGAGGTAATTAATTCATGCGGTTATGTATTCGGCCTGGCAAAACTGGATTCAGAAGGAAATCTTACAAAGTTTGTTCAGCAGGGGCAGAGTAACGGAGAATTAGGGCTCGATCTTAAGGTAAATGAAGAAGGAGACAAGTTACTCTGTGACCTGGATCTTGTAAAAGATATTTATGTATGCAAAGATGATACAAGTAAACCGGGATCAGACGATTACAAAACTCCTCTAAAATATCTGGCCTATAATCCGGAAGATCCTTCCTATAAAAACCCGCAACCCAATGTATTCTGCATAAGTGGTGAACAATTTTCAGTACTTTACGGAGAACCTCCGAAAAGCCTTTCGGAGATATATCAAAATTCATTAATAAAAGAAACA
Organism: Vulcanimicrobiota bacterium; assembly: GCA_036746235.1. GTDB lineage: Bacteria > Vulcanimicrobiota > SpSt-956 > SpSt-956 > JAKJGF01 > CALARM01. Next base: position 16,303 of record DAIOEN010000009.1, read on the forward strand.
AATATATGTCCGAAACTTACCCTTCATCTAAATGACCACAGTCTTTATTCTGACTCTCATGTGGCGATAGGAGCAGAAGTAGAGGGAAAAGGAACCCTTGTATCAAGGGGCAAGATGGGATATATCTACGGCATGCACAGCAGTGAAGCAATAGCCCTCTCAGGTGATGATCTTATACTCTCTACAAACAATCAATCTAATATTGATGTGAAAGGCGTTCTTTATTCAGATGATGATATGTGGTTAATACCTTTAAATGAAGATTCTCCTGTTGCTACACAGGGAAATGTAATAGAATATAAATTAGGCCAGACCTATTCTGACGGGAGTGATAAAATAATATTTAGCTATAATCCTTCTCCTCCTGTAGAGCCTGCTCCTGCATCTATAAGTGTAGCTTCTATCAAAACTCAGAATGGTGTAAAATACAGTATTAATAATGTAGAAATAGATTACAATGGAACTGATTATGATTTCAGTAATTACAAACTTGATATAGAATGTGATATGACATCAAGCCCTTATACATACAGCGGAAAACTCTATGAATATGATAAAAGCAGTAAAACCTGGGAAATAGTCAATCCTTTACCGCCTGAATACAGTCAGGCAACACTGAATAATATAGGCAGGGTAGTAGGAGCTAATTTCACGGTAGGCAAAGGAGATATAAATATAACAGGAAATCTGGTGGGACTTAATAATAACTCCATATATCCCGATGATGATGGTGGCAATAAATCAATTCATACACAGGGAAAAGGAAAGATATTCTTTTATTATGATATGATAAGTGTCGGAAAACTGGCATTGCTCAGAGGCGACAGGTTCAGTGTAAGAAGGGCATGCTGGTGTGAACTTAATTAAAGGGTATAGGAATTTTCATTTTTAATGGCCTAAAATAAAGCTTTAGATGAAAATTATGTAGAAGCAACTTATCTAAATAATTTAAAATTTTTGAAAAAACTGGATAATTAATAAAAATCTTGATATAATATAGTCTATGTTACATAAAATCTTAAATATATACAAACCGGCACCTCACAGTGAAAAGATTCCGCCTGATGAAGTGCCCCGTGAATATGAGCGTTACCGCACTCAGATAATGGTTACCATCTTTATCGGTTATGCCGGTTATTATTTTGTCCGCCAGAATTTCTCCATGGCAAAGCAGTATTTAATCAATAACATGCACTATACCACAGGTGACGTAGGTATTATAGCTTCAGCTCTGACAATAGCTTACGGAATAAGCAAATTTGTCATGGGAAATGTGTCCGACCGTTCCAATCCGAGATATTTTATGGCTACAGGCCTTATACTTTCAGGAATTGTAAACCTTATTTTCGGTTTTCTCCCTTCTATTTACCTTATGATGGCCTTCTGGTTTTTAAACGGATGGTTTCAGGGCATGGGATGGCCTCCATGCGGGAGAACCATTACTCACTGGTTTTCTGACCGTGAAAGAGGAACAAAAATGGCCATATGGAATCTTGCCCACAATGTGGGAGGAGGTACAGTCGGCCCCCTTGTAACTCTTGCACTTATGCTCTTTATATCCTGGAAAAGTATTTTCTATGCCCCCGGTATTCTGGCTATTATTATAGGTATAGGAGTAATCATCTTTCTCCGTGATACTCCACAGTCTGTAGGGCTTCCTCCCATAGAGGAATATAAAGACGATTACCCTGAGACGGCTATTGATGACAGGGAAAGAGAATTATCCTCAAAAGAAATACTTATGAATTTTGTATTCAACAATAAATTTCTCTGGATTCTTGCACTGGCCAATGTATTTGTATATGTTGTCCGTTACGGTGTTGTAAACTGGTCTCCCATATATCTTACCGATGTCAAAGGCTGTACACCTGAACTGGCAAGATGGCAATTTTTAATATTCGAATATGCAGGTATTCCCGGCATGTTACTTTCAGGCTGGGCAAGTGATAAAATCTTCCACGGAAGACGGGCTCCTATGTCAGTAATTTATATGATAATAGTCACAGGAGCAGTGGTTCTTTACTGGCTCAATCCTCCCGGTCGTTTCTTCATAGACTCCATTACTTTATTTGCTATAGGATTTCTAATCTACGGGCCTGTTATGCTTATAGGTATTGCAGCAGTAGATATTGTTCCCAAAAAAGCAGCAGGCACTGCAGCAGGTTTTACAGGTCTATTCGGTTATCTGGGAGCTACTGTTGCAGAAGCAGGTATAGGGAAAGTCGTTCAGTATTATAACTGGACGGGAGGTTTTATAGTTTTAATTGCTTCTGCCTTACTGGCGATTGTGTTGCTATCTATGACCTGGAATGTTCATGACAGAAGTAAAGAACAGTGAGTGGTGAGCAGTGAATAGTGAGAAATCCTCAGGATTTATAATTCAGAGTTTTATCATCCTCTTTTTAGTAATTATAATCATACCTGTTTTATCCCAGTCACAGGACGAATTAATAGCAGAAGGTAACAAACTATTTGCAAAAGGTAAATATGAAGAAGCCATACAGTGTTACAATAAGGCAATAGAAATTTACCCATATTCTGCCGATGCCTGGAGATATAAAGGAGACAGTCTTTATTTTCAGAGAAAATACAGAGAAGCAATTCTCTGTTATGATAAAACCCTGGAAATAGATGATAAATATTTCTTCGCCTGTCTGAATAAAGGTCTTTCTTATTATTATCTTATAGAATATAAAGAGGCAATTAAATGGTACGACAGGGCAATAGAAATTAACCCTGCTTATACAAAAACCTGGATTAATAAAGGCATAGCTCTTGCACAGATGAAAAAATACGATGATGCAATCTACTGTTATAACAGAGCTATAGAACTGGACGCTAAATGTAAAGATGCCTGGAATTATAAAGGCCTTGCTTTATTTAAACAGAAAAAGTATGAAGAAGCAATTTTATGTTATAATGAAGCCCTCATGCTCGACCCGGACAACAAGGAATTCAAATATAATAAAGAAAAGGCTCTTAAGGCGTTAACTAAGTGAGAGAGTTGAGAGTTGAGAGTTGAGAGTTGAGGTTTACCTTAAACTACTTCACTGATTACTGGTCACTGGTATTCCGCCGGCTTCAACATACCCTTAACCATCATCGTACAATAAAGACTCTCCACTCCGCCAGGCGCTGCTCCCCATATTTTATCATCTGCTTTCGGCCACCCTGTTATCCTTTTACCGTCAAGAGTAAAAATGATTATCCTTTTCTCATAACATGTAAGAAAAGGAAGATATTCATTTGTAACACAGGACAGAGTGCTTACTATTTCATCTCTTCTTTTCGGCCCCATCGCCTGATTAAGTTCTTCCGCCAGTTTTTCCGTATCTATTTCCCTGCCCTTATAGTTTATTTTCGGTGTAAGTCCTGAAGCTTTTCCTATAATAGATCCTTTATAATAAAAACGATTCAATGATATGGAAGGATGTCCGTATTTTGAAAGCTGGGCCCCATTTTCTGCTGCAAGGTCAAAATTTCCTTCCTGTAATATTGTTGCGTAAAGATCAATAGGAATAACCCTGATCTGTGCCGGAATACCGAATTTAGTAAGCTGTGCAGAAGATGCTTCTGCAAGTAAAATCAAATCATTAAGACCGGCAGGAGAAACTATTTCCAGATTTATATCTTTCCCGCCAGGTGTTAACCATACATTTCTTTTATCATCTTTTTTATATCCCGATTCAAGAAGGATTTTTTCTGCTTTCTCCTGATTATAGTCATACCTGGTAAGATCCTTATAAAAATCTTCCTGGAGCCAATCTTTTCGGAAGGATTTCGGGATACCGAAACTGTAATCATCAACTGTTTCTCCGTAACTGTAAGCTACCTGTCTTACCATATCTCTGTTTATAATATGGGCTATGGCTTTACGGAAATTCAAATCCTGTACAGGATATTTTCTGCAGTTATAAATGAGTCCGAATTCACTCATATCATAGGGAGTAATAAGAGTAGTTCCAGGATTTCTTTTTAAAATTTCCTGTGCCACATCATAGGGACATGCAGGAGCAACAGCATCCATCTCCCCTGCCATAAGGTATGACCATACAACTTCATTACTTCCCCATCTCATAATTCTGATTTTCTTTATATGCACATTCTGTACTTCATAATATTGTTCATATCTGTCAAGTAAGATATCGGAAGATGTAACTTTACCTATTTTAAATGGCCCTGTTCCTATGGGGAGAGAAGGATGGTATTTATAAAGAATTTCTCTTACTTTCTGTGATTCTTTATGATATTCCAGGAGTGCTTTTGCATCCTTTTTATTTATATGTTTCTCTTTCTCCCTCAGATCGGGAATTAAATCTGCCCATTGACCGAAAATATGATGGGGTGATGTAATTGTTTCCGTAAGAACACGAATGTTATTGACAGGAGAATCCTTATTCCATTTAAATATTACTGTTGTGTCATCAGGACATTCTATATCCTTAAGGTTACGCCATACCTCCCAGTTTTTTAAATATCCTGTATAAAAGGTACTTTTTACATCGCGGGAAGTAAATCTCTGACTGTCATGCCATGTAACACCATGTTTTAATTTTACGGTAAGGGTAAGAGGGCCTTCTGTAAAGGATTCTCCGAGGCGCGGAATATACTCTTTTTCAGTCGGGATATAAACAAATAAAGGTTCATGAACAAATGGTCCTGCCACTCCGACTCCTCCGGGAGCCCACGGGTTTCCATGATAGGCAGGAGGAATATCCCAGTTCCCTGCCGTATAGAATACACCTTTTTCTGCTACTTTTTCAGTACAGCCCGAACATATAAATAAAATTATAAAGAGAAGTAAATTTTTTATCATAATGAAAATTCCTGTTATGTAAAATTACAATGCGTAATGTGCCGGCATAGCCATACATTACGCATCACGCATCACACATTACGAAGAATTATAATCATCTCAGTAAGTATAATCTCCATCCTCGCGTTACGCGTTACTTCTTATCTTCCATACTTATATGTACAATCTTCCATCCCATAGGAGATAACTGCATAACCATTTTCAAACACTTCTCTTCACCGGGAACTTCCATAAGAAATTCTGCTTTATCAAGTCCCGGTATTGGTTTCTTGAGAAGATGCAAAGGTTTTCCTCCATTTTTATTCACACATTCGATATAGAGTTCTATAGATTTGTCAGGTTCTTTACATTCGGAACTTATATATTTTTTTATTTTTTCCTTTCCGTCCGGTGCGGCAATAAGGGTGTCTATCCTTTCATAAACAGTTATAGAAGAGCCCAGAAAATACCCTATATACCATGTAACAAACATAATGGACATTACCAGAGGTATGAGAAATTTTAAATTTGCCTTCAATGATATGCCGAAAGCTGGTTTCTCTTTATTAAGACTGCTGTTTCTGACACCGTAGATGAAATAAATAAGAAGTCCCAGTAAAAGCCAGTAAACAAATCTTATCCATGTCAGAAGAGGCAGCTGTATCATGAGATATATACAGGTAACGGTTCCAAGGGCCGGTATAAGCGGGACAAGGGGACATTTAAAAGGTCTGTGACGTTCAGGGTCTTTATAACGAAGAATGATGACACCGACACAGACAAGTACAAAAGCAAAAAGTGTACCTATATTACAGAGTTCCACTACTTCATTGATATTTGCAAAGGCGGAGAAAAGAGCTACGAGGACACCTGTAAGTATTGTAGTAACATAGGGGGTCTGATATTTCGGATGAACACCTGCAAAAAATTTCGGTAATAATCCGTCTCTTGACATAGAGAAAAATATTCTGGGCTGGCCCATCTGAAAAACCAGCAGCACTGCCGCCATAGCCACAACGGCGCCGAAGGATATTATACCTGCCGCCCAGTGCATACCTCTCAGACTGAAAGCTTCTGCCAGCGGATCACCTGTGCCAAGCTGTGCATAGGGAACCATTCCAGTAAGCACAAGGGCTATCAATATATAAACAATGGTGCAGATAATCAGAGAACCCATCATACCTATAGGGAGATCCCTGCTGGGATTTTTTGCTTCTTCTGCCGTAGTGGAAACTGCATCAAAACCAATATAGGCAAAGAATATAAGAGCAGAACCGGTAAAGACACCCTGCCATCCGTTCGGCATAAAAGGATGCCAGTTTGCAGGCTGTATAAATTTTATACCTACTATGATAAAGAAAAGCAATATAAGAAGCTTTAATCCTACAAAAACATTATTCATTGCAGAAGATTCTTTAATACCCACTACAAGAACAAATGTTATAAACATAACTACAAGGAATGCAGGGAGATTACACATAAGAGGAACAGAACCTATATGGGGAGCCTGTGAAAGAACGGCAGGGTTTGCGAGGCCATCTCTGTAATTGGTAGCAAGCCATAGAGGAAAATGAATGCCCAGTCCTTCCAGAAGCTGGACAAAATAATCACTCCATGAAATAGCAACAGCCACATTCCCCACTGCATATTCAATAATAAGATCCCATCCTATTATCCATGCAATGACCTCTCCCAGAGTAGCATAAGAATAGGTATAGGCAGAGCCTGATATAGGAATAAGAGAGGCAAATTCTGCATAACATAAAGCTGTAAAGGCACAGCATATGGCAGTTATTATAAAGGATATCATTATGGCAGGCCCTGCACCTAAATGGGCTGCTCCTCCTGCTGTAGCGGAGCCGATTGTAGCAAATATACCTGCTCCTATAATTGCTCCCACACCGAGGGCAATAAGATCTACAGGGCCGAGAGCTCTTTTCAGTTTATGTTCCTGTGCCTCTGATTCCTGAAGAATCATATTCAGATTTTTTGTTTTAAAAATATTTGACATATAACCTCCAATGTTTTTTAAATTTTGTATAATTCTCTTCTGATATGAGTTATTTTTATAACATTCCGTAGATTCTTTATTTTCCTATGGGAATATTTATAGATTCTTACTAAGAAATTATAATTCTTTTTAGAAAAAACAAAATCCTTCAATAATAGGATTTATTTACATTTATTTTGAAATTTATTTTATGGATCTAATTACCGCTCCAGGTAAATTAGTAACCATTTTATCAGCCTCTGCCTGACAGGCTCTTACGAAGAAAAATAATTTGCCTTATATAATTTGTTTTACAGACAATAAATTAACCCTTATTTGATTTTTTATACTATAGAAAAAACGAATTTTTCTTCTCCAGAGCCTGCCAGGCAAAGGCTTTTTATGGATACCCTTTTACCTGTTACGGTACTAAGGATAAGTTTTTCATACAAATATTATAATAAATAACTTACCATAAATAAAATATATCCTTTATGAGTAACATGTTTGATAATTGTGTCGATAAATAATGAAAAAAGAGTCTGTCGAAACAGACTCTTTTTGCCAACCTGATTATGATTACTAATTATTACACCATTTCATCAATAAAGCGTAAGCTTTATTCTGTTCACTTGTATTTACTTCTTTTGCTGAAAGTTTTAATTCTTTCGCAGGTCCACGGCTTGATTTTGCAATAGCTCCTACTGCCTGAAGACAGAAGATATCGCCTTTACCCATCTTCTCCATAAGAAGAGGAATAACACTTCCTCCCATTTTTACTATTTCCTGGAAGGATTCTGTTTTACAATAATCGGCAGGATTGGCAGACATACGGACTTTCGGATTTTTCTGGAACTGCTGCCATGAAGCATAAAGGCCCTCAAATTTTTTCCTGATTTCCGGCTTTACCTCAAGGACTTTTTCTCTAAGTGCAAGTTTTACATCATCAGACAATCCCTTCAAATTATTTGCCATCACAGCAGGTTCACTTACCTTCGTATAGAAAGTATCAGGTTTTCCATAAATTTCTCCCTGAAGTTCATCGAAACCATGCTGTATTCTTGCTTCCCCTCCGCATTTACTCTCCCATCTCGGGCCGTGGCCGGGGCCTGATATACTTCCATGAGTAATACCCTGATCATTACTCCATCTGGCCAGTTCGCCTTTTTCGGCACGTACAAATCCGCGGGAAGCGTAGAATTTGTCAAAAGCTTTATCTTCTGAAAGGTTAGGATACATTTGAGGAGGCCATACCCATTGATCTGTTATACCTCCACTCCAGGCAATACAGTTGTATTGAGGTGTTGCCTCATCTGTTACTACGGCTTTATCCACATCGAGTACCGGAAAATACTCATGAAATCTGACTTTTTCGTCTTTTGTCATAGGACGTTCAAGTCTTTCTAATTTAGTTCCGTCTTCAGAAATTTTTGTTCCTGACAGAGTTTTCTGAAGTTCTTTCATTAAATCTGCATCCAGTTTACCGGGAGCAGAAGTTTTCTGGAAAGAATCAGGAACTTCTTCTTTTGCAGGAGCCTTAACAACAGGCTGGCCGGTTGTTAAGACTTTGCTTTCCACACTGTTAATATTCATAAAAAATCCTCTCTCTCCGAAAGAATAATTCGAGATTACACTTTAATATATTAGAAGAATATTATAGTTATGTCAATAATATTAATGTTAACAATTGGTAAACAAAAAATCAAAAATTTTTTTAATTCATTTAATGAATATTCTTCAAAAATATAAAATTTGATTTTAAATTTACATTTTGTTAACATATTTCTTTATAATTATATTGAGAAAAATATTTCCTTATAATATAATCAGAGTGAGAGAATTTAATATTATATAGATTAAAGATTACACAGTAATATAGAAAAATCTGGAAGAGATTAATTTGTTTCATTGAAGAAATAGATTAAAATCAGGAGGTTAATTTTCATGAAGATTACTAATGTAAATAATAATTATGATAAAGGTCCTTTAAAACAAAAAGATACTTCTGAAAAACCGTCTGCCGAACCGGCAGACAGTGTGCATATTAACGGAGAAATTACAGTAAAGGAATTACTGGAATCAGACGCTTTGAAGAATTTAATTGCCAATGTGGCAGGCAAACTCAAACCTGGAGATAAGTATGTAATTTCAACAGGTGGGACAGAAATACTGTCAGCAGAGAATAAAGCTCCCACAATAGCACAGAAGATAAGAGAAGGGGGCGAAGAAATTGGGAAATTACTGGGCAAAACCATAAAGGCACCGGCTGTAGAGTTTGCCCATGTTATTAAAGAAGATAAATCGTCTGCCTTCAAGCTGGCAGTAGCTCTGGCAAAAGAACAGACCCTATTTGCACCACCGGCTGGTATAGCTCCAATGGTTGATAATATTTTACATCCTGTCATAAGAAGTGTGGGAACAGTTATTGATGGTGTCAAGGTATATAAAACATATAAAAACAGGAATGCCGAAATTTCAGATAAAGTAATAGATACAGTGCATCTGGCAACAGATGTTATAGGTATGACAGGTATAGTCATGGGGTGGGTTTCAGGCGGGACTCTGGCCACAGTATTAAACGCAGTCGGTTATGCAGGTGACCTTGCATCCCTCGGCTATCATGGCATGAGGTACTTCGAGAAAAAGGGCGATGCAGAAGCCACAGCAGAACCTCAGGGAGGTACCACTACAGGAACAACGGATCCAAAACCTCCTGAAGTAACTACTCCTGTTACAGTGAAACCGTAAAGAGAATTTTCCATTTAAATCAGGCCGGTTTTCTTGACTGGCCTGATTTATTTTACCTGTAAAAAATTCAGTAACTCTCCAGGTAAGTTAGTAACCATTTTACCTGTTACGGTAATCAGTTACCCTCCGTCTGCATTCGGACAGTCCTTCTGACTGATGATGGTGAACAATTTCATAAAATCCTTCCCAAGGGCAAATTTCCAGAGTTTTGTCAGTCTCTCTTTAAGTTTCTTATCTTTTTCCAGAAGTTCTTTTATATTTATTTCAGTAAGATTTCTTTTATTCAAATAATTTTTCACCAGAGCCAGTGTGGCATCTTTTATATTTCCACAGCAGAGAAGACCGCATCTGTCAGACGTTTCATCTATACCTGTAATCATATGTTCTATTATATTTTTCTTCTTCGGGTCTGACGTTATTTTTCTGCCCCACTGGAGAAAATAATTGGACAGTGTAGCTTTTTTGGCCATTTCTATTAATTTTTCAACAGGCACTTTTGTAAAGGAACTCTTTTTAAGTTTTGAAGGAATGGGCACAGGCACTCTGCTTACAATAACATCAATAATATAATCTGCAAGAAAAGAAGGTAAATCTCTGGCGATCTGTCTGTATATGACGTTATTCCTCTTTATATAGGAAATCTCCTGACCCAGTATGAAATACTGCTCATTTTCAGATATACCTTCTCTGAAACTGTCATTTAAGATCAAAAAAGAATTTCCCTTATCGTCTTTACTTATGATGACATTAAAATTATTTTCTCCTTTATAAATGTAAATTCTCGGAAGAGCCATAAGAAGTAATTCAGAACAGTGAACTATTATATCATAATAATTCTTCCACTCATCTTTTATATGTTCCGGTGTAATTTCATTGGAATTTAAGAGTATTTCTTTATCTATTTCATAGGTATAAAATTGTTCCATAACAGGTTTCATCCAGTTAAAAAGCCTGTTGAATTCCTTTTCTTTCTGTTCCACGACAGATTCATTAAATATATCTTCCGATTTTATAACACCTGTAATATTCTCTATATCTTTACAATTTTTAATCAATTCATTTAAAGAATCACTATATTCCTTATTTTCTGATTGCAGAATAAGAGCTATCAGTACGGAATAGAAAGACTGGACAGGACTGTTATATTTCCTGAAAGCCTGTGACATAAAAAAGTAGGAACTTCCGTCAAGAGGATTTCTGTCTATAAGGGCAGAAAATTTTTCCACTGTACTATCATAATCTTCAGTTGCATAATAAAGATAAAGTATTCTGTCATGATATTCCGCGTTATTTTTATCTATTTTTAATAATTCTTCGAATTTTTTTATCGCCCGGTCTTTTTCCTGAAGATGATCCATATAAATACAGCCCTGCTGTTTTAAAATATTCATCTTTTCCTGTCTGGTCAAATAACAATCGGTAAGAAGTTTTTCAAGGACCTCTACAAGATTTGTCCAATCCTTTTTTTCTTCATAAATAACAGCAAGCCTGTCAAGCAGTTCTTTTGAAGGTTTTATTTCCGTTTTTTTATAGATACCGAACAGTTCCAGGGGTACTTTTTTATCTTCTTTATGAAGCTTAAATAATTTTTCAAGAACCTTTTTCTGTTTTTCCATATGATAATCACATATCCGATAAAGTTCTGCCAGTTTATGAAGACACTCTATATCTCTCGGATTAAACTCCAGAAAAGATTCCCATTTTTCTATGGCAACAGAATAATTCCCATGCTTCTCATAAATATCTCCGAGTAAAGAAAGAAGAAGTTTTTTCTGTTTAACAGATGTAACTTTCATGAGAAGTTCTTCAAGGAAATCGACTGCGATTTCTATGTTACTCTTAACCGCTCTCTTTATCTCTTCCAGAGGCGTAATATAATTTGGATAAATTAAAAGAACCGATTTGTACATTTCCAGAGCTTCATTTATTTTATCCAGTTTTTCATATAACAATCCGAGATTTACATAGATAATTTTATCGTCAGGATATACGTTCAATGCTTCTATATATTTGTCTATAGCTTCTATATATCTTCCCTCTTCTTCCAGTTTTTGAGCTTCCTTTTTAACAGTTATCGTATCTGATTTTAAATAAGTTGAAAATATGTTAGATAAATTTGCCATAATCTTCTCCTTTCATGAAATATTTTACAATAAATATCATCCCTATAGCAAGAAATATCATGAAGGATTCTATCCGGTAAAGTCTAATAAGTAAAAAATATTATAACTTCTCGCGTTACGCGTCACCCGTCACGCGTCACGATACATAACAGAAAGAAGGCCATATATGAATGAATTTTTCACGAGACTGAGAGAAATATATGATGATTTTGACAGGGAATATATGACAGACAGTGAGCCGGGATGCGGGACATGTGAATTATGCTGTTCCAAAAAATTTTCATACCCTCCTCTTTCTCTTCTGGACCTTGATTATCTCGACTATTTTATAAAGGAACATAATATCAGTCCCGGTATAGAAACATTTAAAAGTTTTATAGAAAATAAAGACAGAGACTACTGTCCTTACTGGAATAAAGGATGCACCGTTTATAAAGGAAGGCCTTTTTTCTGCCGAACTTATGGTATATTTCATTTTGACAATGAACAACCCCTTCATCCTTCCTGTATATATCAGAATGAAACAATTGAAGTCACAGCAGAAACGAGATACAAAAAGATAAAACATCTTCCAGAATATCTCGAAATGAGATATAAATATGAAGTGGTAAAGGCAAAAAATGACGAAGAAAAAGTAAAAGCCCTTGTTACCCTCGGTGGAGAATATATAAATCAATTCAGATTTGAAGAGGGATTATCAGCTTTTCTCGAAGCGGAAAAACTCGGTCCGGAAGATATAAATGTTCTCTATGACCTGGGATTTGTATACAGATCGATGAACATGTTCGAAGAAGCAAAAGAAAAACTGGAGAAATGTATTGCCCTTGGCGGAGAAGATAAATATCCCTACGTATACCAGCATACAGGTTTTGTATATCTCAGTCTCAATCTATTTGACGAAGCCCTGAAGGCTTTTACTAAAGCCACAGAGCTTGAGCCGGACGTGGCCCTGTCCTATCTCGGCCTTGCCCTTTATTATTTTACGTGTGGCAATAAAGAAAAAGCTCTGGAATTATGCCGGAAAGGACTTGAGATTGAACCTGACCATAAAATGGGACATGATCTTTTGAAGTCAATAAATGAAGCGTAGAAATTCTATTCAATAATCTCGAAAGATTTATCGGGGGCAAAAGGTTTTGCAGTAGTTTCTATATCGACTATTTCAAAAGGTTTTGCCCTGAGCAGACCTTCCATAGTGTTTCTGTCTCTGTTTATCTCGTCAAGCCTGAGAAGAATCTTCTGATATTCTGCAATCTGCCTGGCTTTTGACCATCCTTCAATATCATCGCCCAGATTTTTTACTTCATTTTCATCAAGGACAAGATAAAAAGAGCCTTTAAATTTAAAGATACTGTTTCTAGGACAGTAAAAAGAGCCTTCCCAGTTATACATATAGATCTTATCCAGATATTTCACTTCGAATCTGGCTGTAGTCGAAGATATATTTGGAGCTATCTCTTCCCTGGGGCCCCGGGAAAAATTCGTAGCAAAAACCCATCTGTCTTCTTCTAAAAAATAAAACTGAAAATTTGATTCGTCTTTTCTGCTGTCAGGTGAACTTACAGTATCATAATCCCACCGGAAACGAACGATTTCTCCCGGTCTGTATTGTTCCGCTTCTTCGATGAGTTTTTCCTGAGAATTATTCACTATGTCATAGGGCAATGTTTCAGACGCAATAATCCTTGTAATATTCTCATCTTCCTGAAGATAGACTTCCAGGAAATGTTTCAGACACAGATCCCTTACCGTTTCAAAATAGTATTCGTCTATTTCCCAGGTCTTTTTCAACAGGCCGCTGTCACAGAGAGTTTTTATATTATTCAGAATATAAGCCTCATCGGAAAGTTTCTCTACTGGAATAGATGTCATGAGTCTGTAGTAAAAACCTATAGGGAAAGCGCTGTTCCATCGTCTGTTTTTTGCAGGTATCACATGTTTGAGCTCAGAGATAAATTCTCCGTTATAATCGGATTTTATAAATATTTTTCCCAGGATTTTTATCAATGTGACTTTCATATCTTTTTTCTCAAAAATCTTCCTGTAAGATTATATAACATGATAGAACCTGCAAATCCGACACAGGCCTGAAACAGATTTGGTATAAGTGCGGAAAAAGCTTTCGCAAGGCCCATCGCAGGATAGAGAGTCTCTCCGATAAAATAAATGGCTACCATCCAGAGGGCAGCTAAAATTCCACCTGTTATTATCCAGATAAATCTAGAGTCTTTATTTAAATTTTTTCCTATATAGCCTGCAAGAAAACCTTCCCCTCCTTTGGCAATAAAAGTAATGGGGATAAATATAAAATAACCTCCGAGAAAATCTGCCATAACAGAGCCAAGAGCGCCTGCAATGAATCCTCCTGTTCCACCGAAGAGGAATCCTGCAAATATAACTACAATATCTCCGGGATTAATATATCCTCCTGTAAAGGTAGGTATTCTTATGGACATGGTAAAAACACATATTAAAGCTATAAATAAGGACATTAAAACAGTGTTTCTGATATTACCGGACCTATTGTTCAGTGATTTCCCGGAAAATTTCTGTGAACATGCCATACGTGCAGGTATTTGATGATTTCTAAAAATATTCATTTTTCTTCATTAACTGGTTTCCATGAAGGTTCCTGGTTATTTCCCTGCCCTCCTACCAGCTTTGAGAGTCCTGTGCCATCTGATTTTATTTCATAAATTTCGCCGGGAGCCTTCGTTCCTGAACAGAAAAGTATTTTTGTAGAATCATCAGACCAGGACAGATGACTTTTCCATATACCGTCTGAAGTGATAGATGTTTTTTGTCCGCTATCAATATCTATGATACATATATTGGCTGTATTTTCCGTATATTCAGTCGTACAGAAAGCTATTTTTCTTCCGTCATGAGACCATGAAAAATCATATTCTGTTCCGTTATCATTCGTAAGATTCGTCACCATAGTTCCATTACTGTTCATTATATATAAATCAGATTTTTTATCATTTTTTGCTATAAAGGCTATATATTTGCCGTCAGGTGACCAGAGAAAATCTGAAATATTCAGACCATTGCCTGTCAATTTAACAAGTTCCATAGTATCAGGATTGATTGTATAAATATCATTATTCCCTCTTCTGGTAGACATAAAAGCTATTTTACTTCCGTCATATGACCATAGAGGTTTTGTATCTTTCCAATCTTTACCATTTGTAATCTGGATTTTACCTGTACCGTCACCATTTATTATAAAAATACTTTCCCCTGTATCCACACGGGATGTATAGGCGAGTCTTGAACTATCGGGTGACCATGAGGGGCAGTAATTATTTTCAGGGCTATCTGAAAGATTTATCTGGTTTGTTCCGTTAGAGTTCATAACAAAAATATCGAAATTCCCTGTTCTATTAGAAAGAAATGCTATTTTTTCCCCGTCATGAGACCAGACAGGGCATAAATTAATTCCATTTTTTTCTGTCAGATTTACTTTCCCCTTACCATTCAAAATGTAAATATTCTGATTACCACTATAGTCGGAAGAAAAGAGGAGATTGCCGGCAATTTTTTCTTCCCCTGACGATGGTGTAAAAACAATCTTTTTTGAAATCTTACCTTTTACGACAGGAGTCTGTTTGTATTTACGTGATTTTGTATAATTCATAACCTTTTTCTTTGTATTTTCAAAGACATCGAGTAGAGAAATTTCAGAACATCCCGGAGTCTCACATTTCTTTATAGACTCTATGAAGAAATGCATAAAAGTACCTCCTTTGAGATCTTTTTCCTCTCTCATTAACTCACCGTAACTTGAAGAAGTTATCAATAAGATACCTTCTCTGGCTGGCAGTTCATCCATGCCGGATGATTTCTCCGAGTCAAGTATTAAAACTATATTCCTGCATTTTACAGCTTTAAGCCAGTTTAACAGATCATCATCTCTTATATAATTTCCATTGGGATTTGATATTTTACCATCATAGGGAATTATACATTCATCAAGGCCATTTTTTTCATCACCGTTATCATCTTTAATAAAGGTACCGTAACCGCTGAAAAAAATAAAAATTTCATCTTCCGGGGAAGCCTTTGAAGGAAGATATTCATATATAAGATTTTTGATATTTGTCCTGGTAGCTTCTTTACCTGTAATGGTCTTTATATGATCCTCAGGGATAGCATCGTATTGCATAAGTATTTTTCTAAATTCCGATGCATCACTTTCCGGATATTTAAGAGGCAGTAAATTTTTATCTTTATATTTATTTATAGCAATAATAACAGCCCATTTATTCGTAGATGTCTGAGAAAAACATGGCTGCAGTATAAAGCAATAAAAAAATATACCTGTAATTAAGTATAAAAAAGTGTTATATAAATTCTTCTTATGTCTCATCTCATGTAAAATATATAAAAATTCCTTTCAAAAATTTTTTAATAATAATTCTTAAAATATCTGAAAATAGCGCTTTTTTTTACGACAGCTAGTTTCACTTTTACCGGAAATTGCACCTGCTTTAAATAATCTTTATTATCCCCCATAAAACAGGGACAGTTCTTCTTTCAAAGACCTTATAAAATTAATCACTTCAGGACTCCATGATAGTGAAGCACCATCATTTTCCCATTCGTCTGAAAAATTTTGTTCACCGTCAAAATCAAAATCTTTTTTTCCTGGTTTAAGATTTTCTATATCTCTGCTCTCCTGTTCTTCAATCTCTAGATTATCATTCTCTACATCTACATTCTCCAGATCTTCAATCTCCAGATTATTATTCTCTACATCTACATTCTCCAGATCTTCAATCTCCAGATTATTATTCTCTACATCTACATTCTCCAGGTCATCATGACTATTATCAACCTCTGCAAATCCGTTCACTGCGTATTCATTTAATTTCTTTGTCTTATAACCGGTAGATTCAGGTATAAAAGTTTCTTCTTCTATATAAAATTTTTCTTCTCTCACATCATCAAATCTAATGGTTTCGCCGGGCTCTCCACCTCCCCTTTCCATGGAACGAATTAATTCTTCTTTTTCATCTTTTGAAAGAGGCGCTATAAGAAGAGACAATCTGTTTTGTTTTGCATATTCAGCCATCTCCTGAGAAGTTTTATTCTTGGCCTTCTGACATGATTCACGACTTAACTGATAATATTCTCTTTCTTCCTGGGGCAGTCTGGTAGAAATCAATATATTATCTATTTTTTTCAGGGTATAATCATATTCAAATAACTCTTTTTGATAATCTTTAAGTTTATTCTGGCTCATATAATCTCTCCTTAAGACAATATTTATAGATAATTTAAATGTATAGGAATTTTCATTTTTAATGGTGTAAAATAAAGCTTCAGGGACTATAAAAAAATAACCCTGTTAAATTATTAAAATGGCTATTATCCTCGCGTTACGCGTTATGATACAAACTGTAACTATGATACATTTATTTCCTGACAATCCCTTTATATTTGTAAATTATATTGTACAATATTTATAATTCCAAGTCAAAATGTTTTTCTCTATCAATTTTAACAAAATGTTAACAAATACTTATTTACTTTTGTATATTGACATGATAATATTTTACTTGGTCAGGTATAATATATAGAGGAGGAAACCTTTTATGAAGATATCAGAAAATATAAGATCAGCCAATATTGCACCACAGAAGAAAGCAACAAAATCAGAAAAATGTCCTGTCCTTGAACAGACAGATGTAGTACAGATAGGGAGCCATATTAAAGAAGAAGGTATGGCTTCCCAGGTTAAAGGCCAGCAAATGCAGGAAGAAGCAATGTCACAGATAAAAGGCGATGTAGATCAATTGAAAAAGAGTAAACAGATGAAAGCCGACGCAGAAGCTATGAAAGCTGCAGGAGAATCAATTGAAAAAGCCGGCCATGAATTAGAACAGAGCGGAACAGCGAAATTAGGGGAAAATCTTACAAAAGAAAAAACAGCTCATGAAGCAAAAGTAGGAGCACAGGGGAAATTCGAAGAAGCACTCTTTGAGGGAGAGACAGGAAAACTCTTTGAATCTATGGCTCTTGAGGTTATGAAAGGCGGACTGGAAGCAGAAAAAGCCGGTGACAACCTTGAAAAGAGCGGTATTTCAAAATTTGGTACAGCCATAGCTGATAGAGAAGCAGGCGCAAAAATGATAAAAGACGAAGCAAAAACCATGAAAGATTCCCTTGAATTAGAAAGACTGGGAGATGACCTCCAGGGACAGGGATTTACAGATTTAGAAGCAGGTCTGGGTAAGACAGCCCAGGGTATAGATTTACTCGGTAAAGCACAGTTAGATTTCGAACTTTCTCACAGTCTTGAAAAAGAAGGAAATAAAGCTGCAAAAGATTCTGCACATCTGGCTCATAAAGCAGCAAAAAAGAAAGAAAAAGCACAGGCAGAAGAAGCAACTGCAGGAAAACTTAAAGGCATGGCTTCAGAAGCAGAAGGTAAAGCTGTATTGAAACAGGCAGAAGCACTGGTCCATGCAAAAGAAGGTCAGAACTTTGACCTCCTGTCTGCTATACTCGCCAAAAAAGCCGCTATAGACGGAGAATTCGGCGCAAAGATGGAAGCAACTGTAAGTGATCCTGCATACAAGCCACTCGTAGAACATGCCAAACAGGAAGTAGAACTTGCAACAAAAGTAGGCATAGAAAGAAAAACACAGGCAGAAGTAGCCTTTGGGCAGGCAAATGCTGATGTGTCGGAGGCAAAAAGTCTTAAAGGCAAAGCAAAAGGACTCAAAGCAGATGCGGCAAAACTCGAAGCTCATGCGGCACACCTGAAAGAATGTGCAGCTAAAACAGAGGGAGAATCAGCCGCACAGGCAGAACTCTCCAAGAAAAAGCTTGAAGAATCTGCAGGCAAAAAAGCTCAGGCTACAGAGGAAAAGACAAAAGGCTTTGCCCTTAAAGGCGAAGGTCTTGAGCTCAAGGAACAGGGTCTCTTCGGAGTTGCATTCGGCGAAGCTATTGAAGGAGCATCAGTCAAAGCAGAAGGCGAATCTCTTGAGAAGATGAAACTCGGAGATGTAATAGAAGATGCAGATTTCTCTGCAAAACAGGAAGCTCTTAAAGATATAACTGCCGGTCATGACCTGGAAGAAAAAGCTGTTAAGGTTCAGGGAGCAGCCCTCAAAGCAGCGAAGTTATTTGAAGAGATTCAGGACAGTGCTCTGAAGGATAAAGAAGGAGCACTGGCTGGCATGGTATCTGCCAATACACTGGAAGATGAAGCCATAAAGGGCCAGAAAGAAGGACTCGGTGAGTTCATGGAAGGTGATAAACTGGTACACACAGGCAGAGACAAACAGGCTGCCGGTGAAGTTAAAGGCTCACAGGCCCAGCAGCTTAGAGAAAAGACTGTTAAAGATCTTAAGACACAGGGCCAGAAGATTAAAGCCGGTAAGGCAATCAAGGAAAAAGGTGACAAATACGTAGGTCTTGCAGAAGAAATATTAAAAGGCCAGGGACAGTAATCGTAATGCGTGACGCTTGACGCGTGATGCGGCGAATTGTCAGTAATGAATTTATATAAGAATCACGAGACGTGAGATTTAAGTTTCACGTCTCGTGATTCTTATTACTAAAAAAGGATCAATTGTGATTAAAACATTTTTCTTTATTTTTATTTTTATGCTATTCTTAAGTTATAGTATTCTTTCCGGAACAATAATAAAACATCCGCCTGTTATAAATGATCATGGAGAAATGATACTCATAGAGGCAGGAGATTTCGTTATGGGTTCATCAGATAAAGAAATCATGGCTGTTGCAAAAGATGCAGGAAAATCAACAAAATATTTCGCCTGTGAAACACCTCTCCATAAAGTTTATCTGGATGCTTATTATATAGATAAATATGAAGTTACAAACAGACAGTTTCAGGATTTTATTGAAGGAGGAGGTTATGAAAACCATATTTACTGGACAGAAGAGGGATGGAACTGGAAGGAAAAAAATGTCTATGAAGAACCAAAATGGTGGCTTTCAGGACAGAACCACAGTGGCGTAAAAAATCCTTCCTATCCTGTCATAGGAGTAAGCTGGTATGAGGCCTATGCCTATGCCAGATGGACAGGCAAACGTCTTCCTACGGAGGCAGAATGGGAGAAAGCAGCCAGAGGAACTGAGGGCAATATATATCCCTGGGGCATGGAATGGACACAGAGTAACTGTATTTCCATGGGACAGGAAATAAATCCTGCAGGAACTTTAGATAGCGGGAAATCTTCCTATGGTCTTTATGATATGAGCGGGAATGTATGGGAATGGTGCAGTGACTGGTATAATCCTAAATACTACAGCACCTCTCCTTCAAAAAATCCCGGAGGACCGAAAGAAGGTCTCTATAAGGTTCTTAAAGGAGGATGCGGAGGAAATGCAGCTTACTATTATTTCAGATGTGCAGGCAGATACAGCGCAAAGGTAGATTACTGGGATGCTTATACAGGATTCAGATGTGTGAAGAATGCCGATATACGTGACGTAAACAAATAATAGATTCAAGTTTTTGCCAGTTCTTTTCATAATGGCCCTGCAGAAGCAATTATATATTGGAAATATGCCTGTATAGATAGGACAGGTACAATTGTGTGGCACGTAAAATAGGCATAAAAAAGCTGACGTATTACTTTTACTCCTTTATCCAATAACTATGAAAAAGTGGAAAAGAAGAAACAAAATGCCAACAAAACTCTACAGAGATTTCACTGTGTTCAAGAAAAAAATAGTGTCAACTATTAAGTCTATTCCTTAATCTCATTAATTTCAGAAATTTTCCAGGTCCATCCTTCCCTGAGGAAAACTACCTCTCTCCCAAATTCCCACCTGTCTCCCTTACCACCTGTGGCAAACAGGAGACAGGAAATTTTATTACTCTCCATCTTCCGCTCATTCTGTATATGCCAGATAATATCTTTAAAATAATCTCTCCCTGCCCATAACCCGATATTTCCCCCTTTTTCTTTAAAGGTTTTCTCCAGTAACAGAAGAGCATCTCCTGTAAAATATTTCTTCATTTTTTCTATATCCCTTTTCTCAAGAGCCTTTACTACAGAAGAAACAGTTTTTTCAGGAGAAGGAATAAGGCTTTTTATAAGGTACATTATTCCTACAAGGGACAGAAAAATTAAAATTAATATGACTATTTTTTTTACATTAACCATAAATTTATATGAAAATCGTAACGCGTTACGGGAGTAACAAATTCTCATTCTTCTTTGTGATTGAAAGAAACGGTCATGGCCGTTAGATAAATTGCCTCTTCATAATTTTAAATTAAAATTTCATTAAAGGAAAACTCTTATTTTCTCTATTATTGAATCTTTCCACACCTCTGTTAAGAGCTTCAAGTATTGTTCTGTCAAGGTTCTTATTTCCTTCTATCCTGTTTCCCAGTTTATCAACTTCAACAGGTATATTGTTTAAATATTTACATGGAACTCCATATGTTTCTCTTATATATTTAGCACCTTCCACGCCTCTTGCCTTGATTTCTATAAGAAACATATCAGGCTTTTCATCTGCTTTCATGGCACTGTCTATATCTCTCCTCATAAGATCATCTCTTGAAAGCTCAAAAGAAGCTGAAATAACCTTACATCCGTAATTTTTCTCAAGAGAAGAAAGAATTTTATCTTTCACGTGTTTCGGTGCTGTTCCCAGATACATGACAGGTTTACCGGCAAGTTCCTTTTTCATGTCTTCATAGTCTCCCATTACTTCCGGCTCAAAATATGTTCTTACCACGGAAAGATAAGGATTTCGCTTTTTTAAAGCTTCTTCAACCCTGTCAATCTGTTCTAAAGAAGCAGTTTCAGGCTGACAGTGAGCAATAATAACACATTCCGTACCGTCAAGACCGGGGAAATCGGAAAGAAGTGAAAGACTCACATCTGATTGAACAAGGGTTATTGTGGCATCTACCCTTGTAGGAGGATGTTCTCCTCCGCTCCCTTCGTGAAGTATATAATTACCGGGACATTTTTCTGACACTTTAAGACCGAGTTCTACATTGGATACGACAAATTCATGAAAATAACCTGCCCCGGCCCTGCGGCATCCTATGACAGATATACCGGGAGCGGTTTTACCGGTTTTTTCTTCATAATTATCTATATATTGAGACAGTATAAGGCCGTCTTCATAGACATCGGAAGCACCGTGAAGTTTAAATTTGAGGAGCGCTTCGAGATATTCGGGACGAAAACGGCTGTTATAAATCTCATCAAGTGTTATTTCATCAATGGATTTCTCGGAATGTTTGTTGTGTATATTCACCAGAGGAGGTTCGGGAGGACCGCCCCGGGAATGGGTCATAACTATGGCTTCCCAGGGGGTTCCATAGGAACCTAGACCGCTCATAAGTTTGCTCACATAAATACCGAAGGCTGTTTTCCCTACTCTTTTATCTGTAGCATAAAGTCCCATAGATGGTTTTCCTGCACTGACAGCTCCTGTTTTTTCTCCGAATATTGTACCACCTGCAATATATTTTGCTCCGTAAGAAACTGCAATCGAAGCATATTTGTTCATTATCTGCCTGTTTACCTGGGGAGAGCCGGAAAGTTGAACAACAATATCTATATCTCGTTCAGCAAGGGCTTTTCTGAGACCTGCCACAGGATCTGAAATACCGTTCGCAGGGTCTCCTTCCATTATTACTCCAACGCCGAATTCTTTCAAAAACTCGTCATTAAAGCTTTCAGGACTTTTTATTTTTTCCGTTCCTCCAAGCCACACAAGTCTGACAGGAGTAAAATCAAATTCCTTTATTAATTTCTTTATACCGTCTATGGTATTATCGGCTTTATGGACTCCGTCAATTAATACGACACCTTTTTTTTGTAATGACATTTTTAAATACACCTCTTTCAGTTTTTTATTTCTTTTATTATAATCAAAAATCAATAGTATGTATATCTTTTTTAATATTTTATATTGTATATAATAATAATCTATAGATGAAAAAAATATACAATAAAACACTATAGATAATAATTACATAGAGAGGCTATGAAAATTTCCATATCATATAAATTCTAACAGGTAGGATTTTCGCTATTTATTATTGAATAAAAAGAAATTATGAGGTATTACATTAAAATTTTAAGCAGAAAGATTTTCATATCTCTTCTTACAATTCTTGTGGCAATGACCTTTACTTTTTTTCTTGTCCGTCAGATGCCGGGAGATATTATTCATACATGGGCTCTTCAGATTCAGATGCAGCAGGGTATAGGTTATAACGAGGCAAGAGAAATTGCAAAAACAATGATGAATTATGATCCCACTGTGCCTGTATATATCCAGTATGTTAAATATATAGGGAATCTGGTATTTCATGGCAATCTCGGTTATTCTCTTACCTATAGAATTCCCGTATCTGTTATCATATGGAAATCTCTTCCCTGGACTCTTCTTATAACGTCTCTGTCTGTAACAGTCAGTTTCATTACCGGTTCTTTTCTGGGAGCTGCCATAGCATGGAAAAGGAAAACCATTCTGGAACCGATTGTTACTCTGTATGCCACCATTACCCAGGCTGTTCCGGATTTTCTCATAGGTCTCATATTGCTGGTAGTACTGGGAGTAAATCTGAGATGGCTTCCGATGCGCGGCCCTTATGGCCCTGATGTAGATCCGGGCTTTAATCTTCCTTTTATTTTAGATGTCCTGTATCATGCCATATTGCCTGTTATGGCTTTTTCCGTTCAGGCAATAGGAGGATGGGCTCTTGCCATGAAAGCAAGTGCTACAGGTGTAATGGGAGAGGATTACATCAATGTTGCAAAGGCAAAAGGTCTTACTGAAACAAGAATTTTAACACAGTATCTGGGGAAAAATGCCATAATACCACAGATTACAGGTCTTGCTATAACTCTTGCCACCATGCTCGGAGGCTCTATGCTTGTAGAAACAATATTCGGATATCCCGGTCTCGGCTATTTCTTCGGACAGGCCATAAATACAAGAGACTACAGCCTTATACAGGGATTATTTCTTGTGACTACTGTGGCAGTTATTCTGGCAAATCTTGTGGCAGACGTAGTTTATACAAAATTAGATCCGAGAATTAAACTTGAATAATTTTATATTATATAGATTCATATTTTATTGAATAAAAATGTATAGATTTTAGTTGTATAGATATATGATTTTGCAGATTTCTTAAAAAGAGGTGTAATTTTTGAAATTAAAGCTAATTTACTATTAGCAGTTAGACTAAAACATAAACTAAAATCTAATAGCTCGTTGAGCCTTACATAATTTTATTTAGCTATGTAATAAATTACGGTTTTTAAAAAGTGTAAGACTATAGATAAATATTCTATAGAAAGGAATTATATACATGTTGAAAAATCTGTGGAATTCTTTTAAAATCATAAAGCATAACAGGAGAGCTTTCTTCGGCTTCATTATGCTCTGTATATTTTTCCTTACGGCCCTTCTGGGACCAATTCTTATTCCTCTGGATATGACGCCTGACTATATAAATCGCTTTCAATCACCTTCCCTGTCTCATTTTTTGGGCACAGATTATGCTGGAAGGGATATTTTAATACAGTTAATTCACGGTTCAAGGGATATTATGCTTATAGCATTCTCTACAGGATTTTTCGGTATATTTATTGCAGTATCTACAGGGCTTTCAGCAGGACTTCTGGGAGGAAAATACGATGCCTTTATGATGAGACTGATAGATGTCCTTCTTACTGTGCCAAGTTTTCCTGTTATGGCAATTTTTGCAGCCCTTTTCAGGATAAAAAACCCGATTATTTTCGGCCTGATTCTTGCTCTCTGGTCATGGCCGGCCCTTGCGAGGTCAATAAGGTCACAGATTCTCACGCTGAAAAAGAAAGAATTTATCGAAGTCGCCCATATCATGGATATGAGCACCACTCATATCATGTTTAAAGAACTTATGCCGAACATGATGCCATATATAACGATAAATTTCATAAATATCGCCAAAGGAGCCATTACGGCAAGCGTTGGTATTATGCTTTTAGGTCTTGTCCCTCTAAGAGTTCAAAACTGGGGTATGATGCTCAACATGGCTGCCTTTCAGACAGGAGCAATATATATCCCGAAGGCCTATTCCTATTTGATCTCTCCTATGTGTGCCATAGTAATTTTTCAGTACAGCCTCATAAATTTCGCCTCAGGCGTGGATGAACTCTTTGATCCCAGATTGAGAACAAGGTAACCCAATTGTATACAATACAAATCTATACAACATCAATCTATTGAATAAATTCAAAATTTCTACAGTAATTCAGCCATTATTTTTTCTTCTTTATAAACATCATTATGGCAAAACCTGCTACACAACCTCCTGCTATAAGTAAAACTCCGATAAGAGGACGATAGAATATCCATGCAACCGATATGGTTATACTTGAGAGTATGAGAGATACAAAGAGAGATGATAAAAATATACCTCCGCCGATAAGGCTTCCAATGAATGGTATAACATCTGCAAATACCGCGATAGGAGCAAATATCAAATTCAATCCTATTAACATAAGTATAAAACCGACAGCCCTGAGGATCCAGGTCCAAACAGTATTTTCTTCCTGAGCATGTTTAAACATACCGTCAGCGGAAACTTCTCCCATTTCCAGACGTTCAATAGCGTTTCCTGCTTTTGTTTGATACGGTTCAAAGGTTTTTCCTTTCTGTCTGGCTATAATACTTACTGTTACAGGTTTTACAACCTCAAAGGATATTCTCGTATCACCAACTTGAGGATTTGACGGATTATCACCCAGGTAATAGTAATTACTACTTAATTCCAGTTTATTCTTCACGTCGGCAGGGAGCGTATCGGCACTTATCTGAACAGGTGTTCTGCCTGTAATTGCATTTACGAGAGATTTTGAGAGTGTAAAGGTGCCGAGAGTAACGTTATTTGCCTGTTTTTCTTCTCCTGAATATGGCATCTGAGAAGGATTTTGATGTCCCTGAGATTGATTGAAATTACGCGAATTAATTACATCATCAGACCATACCCTGTCATAACTATAGGTTGTTACAGTCTTTTTATTTCCGCCGACCTGTTTTCTGCTTTCACTTTTTTTATGTTCTTTCCATTGATACATTTCAACATGTCTTATCAATTTAATTGCATCTTTTTCCGAAACATTAAATATGGAATCCGTAAGGGTTTCTTTTGTTGTTGCAAGACCTGTCAGATGGACAAGTTTTTGTTCATTCCCGCTATCTACTTTATCGGAGCTGACAGATATAACACTTTTCGAGCCTTCTGCAAGGCTCTGAGCAGTTCTGACTGCCCTGCCTTCATTCCAGAATAAAACAGGGAAGGAAGCAATAAACATAATGATACCAATTAATACACCGACAATAGCATTTTTTATCCTTGTAAACCAGGATTCATTGCTTGATGTACTGTATGAATCTCTCATAAATACACTTCCTTTACTATTTATTTTTATTTTTTATTTATATTCTATTTTCAATATAATAATCCCTTTATTATTCAATACTGAATTTTTACGGACTTTTTTCAGGTCACTTTTATATATTCTCTTTCATGACATTCACACAGTCGAAAAAATCATTATTTTTTCTGAGTCAAATCATTCTGGCACTACTTTTGCAATAATATAAATTATCAAAATTTTAATGGAGAGATCATAGAAAATGTATGGAGAGAACAGAGGAGCAATTCAGAAAATCGGCTCATTCATACATGTAAATTTTAAATCTATACAATGGAAATTAATAGATTAAAATAACGATAAAACCCGTTAATCTTTTTCGAAATTTTTCAAAAGTATTTGAAAGAAACTTATCGTAAAAGAGAAATACAACAGATAAAAACAATATATAAATCTAAAATCTATACATCATCAACATATAGACTATTAATATATAGATTTCAAATATAGACATTATAATTATCTATTCCTGGCCTCAATATGTTCAAAAATTTCTCTGATAGCTTTTTCAGCAGATAAATCTACAGTAGATTAAGTTGATTTTAAATTATTTAGATAAACCGTCCTATATGGTTTTCATCTAAAACTTTATTTTACGCCATTAAAAATGAAAATTCCTATACCCTTAAATTATCTAAAGAAAAGTGGTCTTAGAGGTTTTTTCATTTTTCTTATAGAATATATTATTGTTACCTGAAGCAGGTTATAAAGTTCATATCTTTATGATAGATGTGATCACATTTATGACAGATAATAAATCAAATGATAAAAAAGAACGTGATACATCAGTGACAGGTTTTAGTAATCTGTCAATATAAATTGTGACTAAAAGATAATGAGTAAAATTCAAAAAACATCTGAAATAAATGATAATTCCTGTATAAAATTTAAAAATGTAAGGGTAGATTACCAGGTCCGTGAAGGTCTTGTAAAATCTGTCGACGGAGTAACCTTTGATGTAAAAAAAGGCAAAATTACCGCCCTTATTGGAGAATCAGGAAGCGGAAAAAGCACAGTTACAGGGGCAGTCCTCAGAATACTCGCACCTAACGGAAAGATTTCTCCTGAAAGTGAAATTTTATTCGAGGGAAAAGATATTTTAAAGATGTCACCTCATGAAGTCAGGAACTTCAGATGGCGAAAAGCTTCCATGGTTTTCCAGGCTGCCCAGAATGCCCTTAATCCCACTGTACGCATAAAATCACAGATATTCGATACGGTAACAGATCACGGCGAAAATCCCGGCAGCGAAGAATATCGTGAAAGACTTCAGGAATTGCTCAGCATGGTAAGACTCGAACCGAAAAGGGTATTAAATGCTTTCCCCCATGAACTGAGCGGAGGTATGAGACAGAGAGTAATCATTGCCATGTCTATGATTTTAAAGCCCGAGTTCATCATACTCGATGAACCGACCACTGCTCTTGATGTAATCACCCAGTCCTATATTTTTGATATTTTAAAAGAAATACATGAAAAAACCGGCCAGACCATGATCTTTATAACCCATGATATGAGTGCAGTGGCAAAACTTGCAGATACCATAGGTGTAATGTATGCAGGAAAGATTTTTGAATTATGTGACGCAGATGTTCTTTTTGATAAACCCCTTCATCCTTATACAACGGGACTCCTCAACTCCATTCCTTCTATCGAAGGGGATACGATAAAACGGAAACCTGTAAAAGGACAGACACCGGATCTTATAAATAAACCTCCGGGATGTGTTTTTCATCCCAGATGTGATTATGCAGAACAGATCTGTAAGGAGAAAGAGCCGGAGTTTTCAGACATCGGCGGAGGACATTTCGTGGCCTGTCATAAAAGGGGGAAGATTGAATGGCTCCAGTAGTAGAACTGAAGAATATTTTTATGAACTTTGATACAGGTAACGGTAAAACCCTTCGTGCATCAGTCGATGTAAATATGGCCATAAATGAAAGAGAAATAGTGACAGTAGTAGGGGAGAGCGGGTGCGGTAAAAGCACCATAGGAAAAATCTGTCTCGGCGTGCAAAAACCTTCTTCCGGTAAAGTATTATTTAACGGGACAGATATATGGGGGCCAAAATTTAAATGGTCAAAAGAATATCGTCTCATGGTTCAGGTGGTACACCAGGATTCCTATGCAAGTTTGAATCCTGTAAAAACTATAGATCAGATATTGAGCGATCCCTTCCTCTTTCACAGAATTGCAAAAAATTCCCCGGAAGCGCATAAAAAAGTAATAGATCTTCTTAACGGTGTGGGTCTTACACCGGCAGATTATTTTGCAAATAAATATCCTTTTCAGTTAAGCGGAGGACAGAGGCAGAGAGTTTCCATTGCAAGAGCCACCATATTGAAACCAAAATTAATTATTACAGATGAGCCCGTATCAGGTGTAGATTCTTCCCTTCGTATTGCCATACTTGACTTAATGAGAAAATTAAATGAAGACCATTGCATAGCTTTTCTCTATATTACACATGATCTTGCCACTGCCCGTTATTTCGGGAAAGGCGGAAAAATTATCGTCATGTATTTAGGCCATATTGTAGAAGAAGGAGATGTGGGAGAAGTCATTGATAATCCGAGACATCCCTATCTTCAGGCACTTCTTTCGGCACTCCCTCCTCCTGACCCGAAGAAAGCGAAGATAAAAAAAGAACTTCCCCTGAAGAGTCTGGATATGCCAGATCCTACAGATCCTCCTCCCGGGTGTCCTTTTAATCCCCGATGTCCTTACTCGGAAGAAATCTGTACGGAAAAAAATCCTGAACGGATATCACTGGAAAAAGATAAGCCTCATTTTGTGGCATGTCACTTCGAGAAAACAAAAATTCCTCTATGGAAATAATTTTTATGTACAGGTCGTAACGCGTGACGCGAGGTTTACTCGATGCCCCCTTTACATCACCGGTAACCGGACACTGATTACTGGTCACTGGTCACTGATTACTGCGATGGCTTCTTACAATACGAAACCCTACTATATTACTTCCCATATTGGGCGGCCAGTCACTTCTTACTGAAGAGCGGCATAAAGCTCCGTCCTGTTTCCAGCTTCCTCCCCTTACAACCTTGCGGACTCCTGAAGAGGTTCCGACAGGATTAACAACATGGCCGGAAGGGTAACCGCCGTACCAGTCACTGCACCACTGCCATATATTTCCGCTCATATCAAAAAGACCGAAGTTATTGGGCCTTCCGTTTCCACCTGCTGTGCCCACATCATGATGATTATTCCCCGAATTGCCTCCGTACCAGCAGAAACTGTCATTTATAGAATCTCCCCAGTAATAATCTGTAGTAGTTCCTGCCCTGCAGCCATATTCCCATTCTGCCTCTGTGGGAAGTCTATAGCCATTTTTTGTTATATCCGCATTTCCTCTATGGTTTATATCACCATAGCATTTATGAAAACCTTCTTTGTCGGAAAGCCAGTTACAGTAGGCCACTGCACCGAACCATGTAACATATGTGACAGGTCTTTTCTCATAACCGGGTTTTACGGTAAAAATTTCATCTTTCACAATGCCAGAATATTCATTTTTTTCCAGTTTAATCCACAGAGATTTCATTTCCGGCTGATTTCCCACAGAGTTTAAAAATTCACAGTAATCTGCATTTGTTACAGTGTAATTACTTATAAAAAAATTATTCACCGTAACGGCATGAACAGGTAATTCATTATCTTTTTTGCTGCTCCCCATATTAAAAATTCCGCCGGGAATAAAAATCATTCTTATATTTACGAGATAATTTCTATGGACTTCATGGATAATTTCAGTGCCTGTTTTCGGACAGAATTTTTTATTCACAGGGTGATTTTCTCCGCAGTAAAGGCATTTAGTCTGTAATTTAGAACCGCATCTGCTGCAGAAAAGCATTTCATCTTTATTTTTTGTGTTGCACGAAAGGCATATTACCGTAACACCGGGGATTTCCATGACATCTGTAACAAAGTTCTGGCTGTTACAGTAGGCACAGTAAACACTGTTGAAACCTTCAGGTATATCCAGAGAAGCACCGCAATTATTGCATTTTATATTTTTTCCGGTCATTTTTTCAACCTCCCGATTTATAAAACAGTTTTTTGTGATCTATAGTAGATTATGCGAAGATTATTATAGTATATTTCATAACTTATTAGAATTTTAAGTAGTCGTGACGCGTAACGCGTAACGCGTGACGGCTTTATATCCATGCGCATTACGCTTTACGCGTTACGAAGTCATTATTTATGGATAGTTAGAAATTAACTATAAATCAATTTATTATATCAGAAAGATTTTTCTATGTATATGTAAAAAAATTATTGCCCTGTTACCATACTGTTACCACAGTTTTTTACTCCTGCCTGTTATATTCTGAATATAAGAAGTACATATTTTTAAGGAGGTACGTTAAATGATAAAAACAATTTGTAACAACAGCTTCAGTACGCAATATGTTTCAGGAATGAAAAGAGAGGAAAATAAATTTTTCACCGATGACAGGGTAATTCTCTCAGGATTGATTTCTGACGGCAGAAAAAAACCGGGCATTAACCTTTTACAGGAAGAAAATTTTTCAAGAATACCTGCAGAACAATTGCTGGTTCAAAAAGAAGGAGAACTCAGGTGTCTGAAAAACAATCTTTCAACACTTGAAGAGATTCACAGTTCACTTCATGAATGCAACATATATGGCAATGAACTACAGAAAATTCATGAAAAAATCAAGAGCCTTAAAGACACAATAAAAGACGTTACTTATGATATAAGAAATCTCAGGCTAAAAACAATAGAACCGTACATTTCCACTCTGCCGAAAGAAGTAAGCAATTATTATAAAAAGGTAAATTTTGATATTTCACCTGAAGAAATAGATAAAATCGGGAACATATATAAAGAATTATCAGATGATAGGAGCCCCATAAAAATTAAAGGGAACTCTATAAATACCCTTGAAGGAGAGGAAATATGGAGAGAAATAAACGGAATACTTGACATAAAGGAAGGAAGTCCTTCTATGGAAATAGATGTAGAATATTATCTTCTGGGACATAAAGATATATATAATAAATTAAAAAAAGCAGCAAAAAACGGCCATAAAATAAGAGTCATAATAGATCCGGGAACAGGTCTGAAGACAGGAAACTGCTACTGTAACAAAGATGTATCCGAATATCTTGACTGTCTTACAAACCTTATATCGCTCCGTGAGGAAACAGAAGATACCAATTTTGCCTTTACTGTGGCAAAAAAGGAATCCCTAAAAGATTTAATGCACAGAAAATTTCTCCGTGTCGGAGAGAAAGTTCTCATTGGAGGTATGAACTGTGATAAAGGATCAGGTGAAAATGCAGATTACGCTATGGTCATAGAAGGCCCTGAAGCAAAAGAGCTTACGTCCAGATTTCAGGAAGATATAACAAATTCTGCAGGAAGAACAATGAGAGATATATTCGGCAAAGATATAGAATTGCTCAAACATGGGTACATAACAGACGGACAGACAGGGGAACCGATAAAATACAGGTTCTTACTTACTCCTTCTCAATTCTGCGATTTCCTCATACTACTTCTCCCGGAGGAAAGTCAGAAATATATAGAAAACGCCCCAAACGGTCTTGACAGAGTCATAAGAATATTTGAAGAATATAAAAAATCAGGCCTTAATCCTGAAGATTACGGAGAATTTAAAGAGGCAAATAATTCTCCATATATTTCAGATACTCCTTTTATGGCAAATCTTATGAATGAAAAAGACGATTTTTATGCAGGCCTCACAGACAAAGGAAGAACATGTCTGTATAAAAAACTCGAAGAATCCTTTAATCATATGAACTCGGAAAAAAATCTGAGCTATTTAAAAGATATAACACTTCCTGAGGGAAACATATACGGAACACAGACACTGGTGACAGGAACAACTCATGAAGAACTTCAGGCCCTTGTAATCTATGCAATAAACAGTGCTGAAGAATTTCTCTACATCCCTTCTTTTTGCATGAGTAAAGACATAAGCGAACTTATTATAGAAAAGAAAAAATCTATGGAAAAACTCGGTAAACATTTCGACATAAAAATACTGCTTGAGCCTTCTGAGATGCCGGCTAATAATATCAACACCTGTCTTAATTTAAAAGAAGCAGGAATCCCTGTAAGATTTGCCCGGCTTGACGGGACAGGTGAAAATCATGACAGGAAACTTCATTCCAAAATGATTGTAAGCGATAAGGTTTTATTTACGGGTAGTACCAACCTTACTCATTCAGGACTGAGAGAAAATCAGGAAACAAGTGTTATGGTTTTTATAGATCCGTTATCGGATAAAAGAAATATGGAAGAATATAAAAAGAATTTTCTCGAATTATGGGACGGCCAGAGTGCTGATGTTAATCTTTCTTCCCCGGTTTACGATATACCCGTTTTTATGAGTAAAGAAGAATATGAAAAAAATCTGGTCAGGAAAACAGTGAGAAATATAGGCAGATATGAAAGAACTGTTGGAAATAAAATAAAAAATATTGCAGAGAGCAGGGAAGATGTAAAAGAAGAAATTCAAAGACTTAAAGATGAAGGATTTCATGACGGATATGCAAGGCTTCTTGCATTGAAGAAATTTTATAGTGAAGAAGAGATTAATTCGTTAAGAATGGCACAGGATTATATATTATTGAGTTAAGCATCAATAACGTATATACTTTCGTGACGGGAGCAAAACCTTTATTACATGCTTATGCTCAGGTCAGTAGTCAATGGTGAGTGGATGATACCGGTAGAGAATTTAATAAATTTCTTGAAAGTCAGGCAAGTTAAATCTTCTCCGGTATCTCTCTGATTGCCGGGTAATTATTTTCATTTATGATTTTCAAAAAATTTATGCTAATTCTACTGAATTGAACTTATTTATAGAAGAATTTTTAAGAGATTGAAACCTGTATCACAGGCACTTTCGGATAAATTGAATTTAATAAATGGATATGGTATAATCGTTTCGTAACCCCGGGTAAGACAGTGGTTTCACTTAAAGGAGAATAATTATGGAAGACATATTAAAACAGATATTATCAGAACTTAAAGAATTAAAAGAAGGTCAGGCAAGGCTTGAAGGGCGTCAGACAAAACTTGAAGAAGGTCAGGCAGATATAAAAACTGAACTAAAAGAATTTAAAAGAGAATTTCAGGAATTCAGAAAGGAAACAAAAGAAAAGCTTCATGAAATGGATAACAGGACTATAATTTTACTCTCAGATATTAAAATAGCTAACCGTAAATTAGACAGGCACTCGGCTAAACTGGATATCATCTCCGGCACTCTCAAAGAACATGAAATCAGGATTGAAGATCTGGAAGGATTAAAAGTTTAGCAGGTGTTATTATTGAATTAATTCGGCTCTCTCCGTATCTTTACAATTCTTTACAAAAGAAAAAACTTTCTTAACAGATTTTATATTATAATATCTATATATAATTTCTTTAAGAAGGAAGGTTTTAAATTGCAAAAGATAAAATTAATCGGTCTATTTTTGCTACTATTTTCATTCGGCTGTCACAGTTTCGCATCAAATGAAAAACTTCAAGAGAAAACCTTTGTTCATGACGGAATAAACAGAACTTACTGGTTATATATACCGGATAAATACTCTACTGCAGATACTCTGCCTCTCGTAATGATACTTCATGGAGGAGGAAAAAGCCACGGCGCGGAATTTGCAGAAAGAACAGATTTTCTGCCGCTCGCAGAGAAAGAAGGCTTTATTGCTATTTACCCCGATGGTATAGATAATCAGTGGAATGACGGCAGAGGAAAATCTTTTCGTAAAAATAAGGATAATATTAATATAGATGATGTCGGTTTTCTGTATGAACTTATCAATTATTCCATAAAAAACCTGAAAGCAGATCCGGCCAGAATTTATCTTACAGGCCTTTCAAACGGCGGCATGATGACTCTTCGTATGGGAATAGAACACAGTTCAACCTTTGCCGCCATTTCACCTGTTATTGCAAATATCCCTTTGAATATATCTTCTTCTGTACCTGATTCACCTCTTTCTGTTTTAATTATGAACGGTACAGAAGATCCTCTTGTTCCATGGAAAGGAGGCTCTGTAAGAGTATTAGGGAAAGAATACGGGGAAGTATTATCTACAGAAGAGACTGTAGAATACTGGGTAAAACACAACTCCTGTAATAAGAATCCTTCTGCAACGGAATTACCTGATAAAGACAAAAAAGATCATTCCACAGTAAAAGTAAGTCTCTATGGTGAAGGGAAAGATGGTTCAGAAGTTATCCTTTATGAAATTACAGGGGGCGGCCATTCTTTTCCGGGAAGTTCTGTCCCTGACAGACCTTCTATAGTTGGTTACAAAAATAAAGATATTACAGCTCCAGAAATTATATGGGCATTCTTTAAAAAACACAGAAAATAATCAAAAATTTTTTACGGCTTTGTCATAAATTTTGTATAAAACCCTGTTAAACAAAAAATCTTACACTATCTATTTTACGTCCAGCACATCAAGATATTTTTCTCTGCCATATTCCAGTATTTTAGAATCTTTTGTAACAAGACAGGCAGAAAGTTTCCTGGCAGTAGCAACAATTATTCTGTCAGCAGGGTCGCCATGAAATTCACCGGAAAGTCTTGTGCTTGCTATTGCTATTTCAGGAGTAAGAGGAATAAGTGAAATTCCCGGAGCAGAAAGAGCCTGATTTACCCAGTCAAGACAATCTACTGAAAATCTTATCCTGCCTTTAGCTTCAAGCATACCTGTTTCCCATACGGAAATAGCCGACACTCTCAACCTTGCTTCTTTTGCAGCCTGATTTATATAAAAAAGAATTTCTGTATCCTTCAACTGATTATCGCCATTTAATAACCATATCCATACATGAGTGTCCAGTAAAATCAATTGTTCATATATTTTATTTTTCTGCATCCCATTCCTCCCCTAAAGAACTGATTATATCGCCTTCTATAATAAGAGAATCCTTTAAATATCCGAAGATGGGTTTTCCCGGCTTTTCTTCAACCGGTAATAATCTGGCTACAGGCCTGTTATGTTTTGTTATTATTATTTCTTCATGATTTTCTTTAACTTTATCCATAAGACTCAAACATTTTGCTTTAAATTCCCCTGCTGATATGTACACAAATATCATCTCCAAAAAAAATATGACCATGATAATATTACCATAGTCATATACTTAAATCAATGATAAATTATTTAGATAAACTGCCTCCACATAATTTTTATCTAAAGCTTTATTTCACGCCATTAAAAATGAACATTCCTATACCTTTAAAATATGTTATAGAATCGTGTCAAAAAGTTTTTTCTACTTGCTGGTAAGGTCACAGCTATACACTTATACGTCATGACAATTAAAGTCTTTCAAGGTTCAAAAGTCCCAGATATATGCCTCTCATAAGCTCTGTTTCCTGGGCCTGCCAGCCCCAGAGAACAGGTCTTGCACCTTTCCATCTTTCCTGTATATGATCCTTTAACAATTTGTTGGCTTTATTTATATCCAGTTTCTTTGTTTCATGATAATATCCTGTAGCTCTGAAGGTGCAGAATGTACCCTGGCATGGTCCCATGGCAAGTCTCGTAAGTCTCCTTACATCACTCAGGGAAAAATTCTCCTTACCTTCCACTGCCTTATCAAGCATTTCCTTTGTAACCCTCTCACACTGGCAGAGAGGTTCTTCTACAGGCATTCTCTTCCACGGGAAAGGAGCAGTAAGGTTTTCTTTATCTGTAATACATGGTTTATCTACACCCAGTTTTTTTGCTATTACATCTACTGTGGCTTTCGCCATGAGACGGTATGTAGTAAGCTTTCCTCCAACAACTGATATAAATCCTTTAAGTCCTTTTTCTTCATGATCAATAAGGGTAAAATCCCTTGTTGCTTCTCTTCCTGAAGCATCTCCTTCTCCCTGATAAAGAGGCCTTACACCTGCAAAGGCACGGATAAAACGCATATCCATAAGGCCGGGGATAAAATCTTCCCCCTGTTTAATAAGGTCTAAAACCTCTTCTTTTGTAGCTTCAATATCATCCGGTTTTTCTGTCGCCTTTGAAGTTGTACCGTACACTGTCACACTGCCATGAGGAACAAATATATCACCGTCTCCGGGTGGGCGGAGTCTGTTCAAAACATAACCTGCAATACGATGATTGAATATGACGAGAACACCTTTATCGGGAGAAACATTTATATGCTGTCCTGCAAGAGATGACACTGCACCTGTCCAGGGGCCTGTCGCGTTTATGACAAATTCGGCTTCTATACATTCTTCTGTTCCTCTGTGTTTATCTTTAATAAAAGCTCCTTTCAAGATATTATTTTCTATCTTAAAGCCTTTAACTTCGCAGTAAGTCCTGACCATTGCACCGGCTTTTACGGCAGAAAGAACATTTGATGCCGCAAGGGTAAAACCGTCTACTGCCGCGTCAGGCACACGATATGCTCTGGTTACATCAGGGGTAAGGCATGGCACTTCTTTAAGTAATTCAGTTACTGACATTTCTTTTACTGGAATCTTTGAAGAAGCACATCCTTTAAGCCATTTATCGATATAAGAAGGGTCATCTCTTTTAGTGGCAATAAAAACACCGCCAGTGTCTTCAATACAATCGGAAGCTATTTCTTTTAAAATCATATTTTCTCTTATACATTCTTCTGCAGAATGAGGGTCTTTTACCGCATATCTGGCACCGCTGTGGAGGAGGCCGTGGAAACGGCCGCTTGTACCTGTAGCAAAATCATTCTGTTCCAGTAATATAGAGGAAATACCCCTTAAAGCAAGATCACGAAGTATTCCCGTCCCCGTAGCACCGCCACCTATGACAATAACCTGATATTTATCTGGCATAATCAAAATCTCTCTTTTCATAATGTTGAATCGTAAAATTATTATATCACAGACAAAAATATTTTTGACGATATTTTTATTGACCTGGAGATTTTTTTCATTTAAGATAATCCCCACGAATATATAAATAGATTAACAAAAGTAAGTTAATCTGAGCTTATAAGCTACACACATTGGCGGTTAGCGGTGGGTGGTTGACTATTTCTACTGTTCCCTTATTCCCGTCTACCCTTATAATCTGACCTGTCTTTATAATCTTTGTGGCAGGCCCTACATTTACTACGGCAGGTATGGCAAGTTCTCTTGCTACAATACTGCCATGACTGAGCATGCCGCCCATGTCCATAACTATTGCAGATGCAGAAATGAAGTAAGGAGTCCAGCCCGGGTCTGTAAAAGGAGCAACAAGAATTTCACCGGGAAGAATTTTTTCGTCTCTGTCACTGTTAAGTATAACCCTTGCGTGGCCTGTTACAACGCCGGGACTTACTGCAATCCCCGTAAGAATTTCATCACTGCAATTAATATCTTCAGAGACAAAACAGTTAAAATTTCCTTTTATAACAGGAGGTGGAGTGATTTTTAGATTTTTTTCATAGTCATATCTTCTTTCCCTTATTATTTCCTCTCTATTATTTATGTCTTTAAATAAATCTTCTATTTCCCGGAGTTCCAGAAAAAAGATATCATCATCTTTTTCCATGATTCCTTTCCCGTGAAACCTGCGGCCTCCTTCGAGGAGAATGAGCCTGCACAGAAAAATCCTCTTTACTGCTTCACTTTTAATGTTCTCTCTGAATATAAGACCTGAAGAAGCCTGGAGAAGAACATGATTGAAGATATATTTTTTTAATGGATTTTTAAATTTTTTTCTAATTTTTTCTACTAAAAAATCTCTTTCTTTAGCCCGTTTTTCATATTCATCTATAGTATTGCAGTTGTCTTTTTGCTCTATGAAAAATCTTATTCTATCCAGTATACAGTCAGGTTCTTCGGCCCATCTTTTATTATAAAGTTCTATCTCTCCTCTTGTATGATGGCCATGGTTTTTCATGAAATTATTCCATTTTGATAAAAATTCTCTTCCCTGTGGAATTTTTTTGAGTAATCTCTCTGTTTCGTCAAAATTATGTTCTGACATAAGAATGTTTTTTACTTCTTCATGCTCAGAACCGGAAAGAGAGAGTTTCCATAGATCCAGTCCGCTCAGAGCAGATTCCATATTACCCATACCGGACATAAGACTGTTTGAAATCGAAGAGTCACTATCTGAAAGCCAGAGCCGGCAGATTTTGTTAAGGATATTAAAATAACTCATCCCGCTTCCTGCGCAGGAAACAAGTTGCGCAAGTTCATGGAACTTCTCCATTATATTATGGAAATGGCCGAATAGTTCTTCATCTGTCATAGAGGAAAGATCTTTCTCCATTAACAGGTCAGTGTCTTTTCTGAGTTTATCTATAAAGGAAAAACCTTTTGAAGGAGGATTAACTATAAACCATAGAAGAAGAGCAGGTAATCTGAATAGAATCTTCCAGGGGTTTATTTTAAATGTTACTATATCTTCAGGTAATATTTCAGGAAGACCTTCTATTTTTTTCCCCTGCATGCCTCCCAGAACGTCACTGAATTCCCTGTCTTTCAGACCGGGGATAGATTTGAAAATACCTGTAACTACATTTAAATTGAAATAAATCCTTCCTCCTATGAGTTTTATTATCTCTGTATTACCAAGTTCTATGCCTGTCAGAGTAAGAATCTGACGGAAAATTTCTTTTATGAAGACCCTTGCTACAGACCATGTTACAGGGGTGGTAACATCAGGCAGGACTTCTCCGGTATTTGCATTTGTCCAGATGAAATTGTCTGTTGTTTCTATGGTACTGACAGGACGTGACTGGAGAAAATAGATTTCTTCATCTTTTATTGCCCATTCTATGTCCTGAGGACTCATAAAAAAATTTTCAATTTTTAATGAATCTTCTACAAGCTTTTTGAGAATTTCTTCAGAGAATTCTCTTTTCGTTTCTTCAACGATTTTTAGATTATGTTTATTTACTATTATTCTCTCCGGTGTTACTCTGCCGGAAACAAGAACTTCTCCCTGTCCCCGGCAATATTCTATAACGATTCTGTCTTTTTTCCCTTTTACCGGATCAACAGTAAAGATTACACCGGAAAAATCCGCTTCTATTAATATCTGAACAATAACTGCCATAGATGCTTCACTGTGATTGATTTTATATTGTTCCCTGTACCGGAAAACTCTTTCGTTCCATAGAGAAGCCCAGCATTTTTTTATGGACAGAATGCAATCTTCAACTGTGGTTATGCCAGAAAATGTGTCATACTGACCGGCAAAAGAATTTTTTTCAAGGTCTTCTGCCGTACATGACGAGCGGACTGCAACTGAATTGCTTCCAAGAAGGTGAAAATGTTCCTCTATTTCTTTTCTTAACTTTTCATTTAACGGTGAATTAATGATTTTTTCTCTTATCTTATTCAGAATATTACTTCTTTCTTCATAAGAATTTATGTCTATCTTATTTATACCGTAGTTTTCAATATGTTCATAATAAACCTCTGAAGTGATGCAGAAGCCGGATGGTACGTTAAAACCGAAATGAATTAATTTATTGAGGTTAGATGCTTTTACCCCTATAAGAACGGGTCCGGTAACGTTTTCTGAAGAAAGAGAGATGATCTTATTCATATATTTTTATCGTGAGCCGTGAGTCGTGAAGAGTGAGCAAAAAGATTGTCTTCACGACTCACTCTTTACGACTCACTGTTCCGTTACATTAATAACAGTCTGGGGAGATTTATTGCCTGAACTGTCTATAGCAATAACAGTTATAGTATGCTGTGTTCCTGAGCCGAAGAATGATGTGTATTTATCATAAAAATATCCCTTTTCATCTGCAGAAATTCTTTTTGTTCCTGCCACCCCTCTTACAGGTAATACATTGAATAAATTTGTTTGATATTCATATGTTATCTCAACTGTTGCATAGGGCTTTGTATAGCCTTTTATTTCAACCGGAAAGGTTACCTTCTGACCGCTCTGTATACCTGCTATATTTGGTGCATTAAACCCCTGTTCAACATCAAATGTGACGGGAGGTTCTACTACTAAGGTGTCTTCTACTGTCTGACTTTTTAGATGAACGATGATTTTTGTTCCTGATGCTCTGGACTGAGAAGTTACCGGATATTCTCCGTAATATGTTCCGCCTGCTGTTTCTTTCATTGGTATATTTACGAGACCTGTTATTTCAAACCATCCAAGACATCCGCTTGCACCGTACATTGTAACCTGCAGGTTCTGTCCTGTTTTCAGCGGTAATTGTCCGTTATGAGATGCAGAAGAGATAAGACCTTTTGCAGGAGGTGATATGATAAAAGACCAGCCATACTGGACACTGTTGCCATTTTCATCCTGTGCGGTAAGCACGACCCATATATTTCTTTTCAGAGGAAGGGGATTGGTCGGATTGTAGGCTATAAACATAGGTGCCTTTGTAATCTGCCCCGTTACATCCACTCCGTCTACTGTTAATTTTACTGTCTGAGGGTTTACAAGACTTCCTTTTTGCGTATCAAAGGTTACATATATATTCGGTCTATCACTTTCTACTGTTGCACCGTTTAGAGGTGATACTTCCAATACTGAAGGAGAAATACCTGCCAGTGTAACAGGGCCTGTCTGGAAGATAGGAGCCTCTTTCCCGCTCTTTGAAAGATGTCCCAGAAGATAAGCTTCCCTTGCACTGTCTCCTGCAAGAACCCTGTAGATTCCTTCATAAATACCTGGCTGTATTTCAGTCATAGGTATATTTGATTTGAAATTGGTAATATCAAAAAAAGCTGTGCCCCCCTGGACACCTTTTAATGTAACCCTGAGTTCATCTCCTTTTTTTAGTGGTTTCGTTCCATTATGAGTAAAAGAAACAATCTTTATCTCTTCCGAAGGAGTTGGCTGAACAGAACCCAGATTGACTGCTACAGTATCCTGAATGTTTACAGACATATTATCTTTTTTTAAATAACCTGTTATTATGCCATTTGAAATATTATCTGATCCTTTTACTGTATAGGTTCCCTTATAGGTACCTGGCTGAATTTCACCCATGTTCAGTTCTCTGATTATATTTCCTATATCAAATGTAGCCTGTCCTCCTGCAGTTCCTGTCATAATTACTTCCATGACATCTCCCGGACGAAAAATGGGAGAACCATTATGAGATATTGAAGTAATTTTTAGATCGTCTGCTACCTGACCCATAGATATTTTTTTTTCTGCCTGTGCTACAGATGGGGCGGAGTTATCCTTTGAAAGATATCCTGTTATAACAATATCTTTCCCTCTGTCAGTAGATTTTACCGTATAGGTGCCTTCATATTTTCCTTTATCTACTTCATTCATAGTAACTCCCGTTACTATACCGGGTATGTCAAAAGTTGCTTTTCCTTCAAGAGTGCCTATAATGGTTACTGTTAATACCTCGCCTGCTCCCAGAATACCTGTACAATTGTGCATAATTGCATATATAGCAGTAGCCCCCTGTGTGGTACCACCCTGCATACCCTGGGTGTTAATAAATATAGATCTTGTTTTCCCAACCCATTTTACTTCTGCTCCAAAGGCCTGTCCTACAAATCTTAAAGGTACGAGAGTTCTTTCATTTATGCTTATTGCAGGCATATCAAGTTTTCTTATCTGGCCATTTACATAGGCTTCGGTACTGTTCAGCGTAAGCTGTACTGTAGTAGTGCCTTTGGTTGACGTAATGGTTTTTGTTTTACTGTTAAAGTCTACTGTTGCTCCCAGTTTGTCAAATATGGCTCTCATAGGAACCATTACGTAGCTATCTTTTTGAAGTGGTGGTACATCGAAAAAGATTTCTCTCCCATCAATGTAAACTCTTATAACCTCCTGGGCTGAAAGGTTTAGAGTAAGGCAGATAAGAATCAGACATAAAGAAATTGTTTTAATTATGAATTTTTCCATAAAATAACCGCCTTTCTAAATAATGAATGTTTTATTTATGAACCTGTACATATTATTTAGTCATTTATCAGAAAAACCCTTTTTATAATTTCTCTGGAAATAGTTGTTTGTACGATAGAGTTTTACTGATTTTTCCCATTAACAGAGAAATAAATTATAACAGTTTATGACACTGACTATAAAGGATATTCGTTCTATGAACTAGAATATTTTCTATCTGTAAGTAATCCTCGCGTCACGCGTCACGCGTCACGCGTCATGATAATCAGACAAGAGATTTTATTTTATGAAGAGAAAAAAAATATTTCTATCCATATTATTGTTTATTATCCTTTTATCATGCCTATTTATCTATATAAGTGCAAAAAATTATTCATGGGATAAAGTAATAGGTAAAGAAGTGCAGAAAAAAATTAACGGAACTTTTTCTGTAGAAACTGTGGCCTTTAATCTGTCTCATGTTACCTTGAAAAATATCGCTTTAATTTCTCTGAAAGGTGAAAAAGTAATAACAGCAGATACTGTAATAGTAGAATATCATCTGAAAAACTATCTGAAAAACAGTGAGCCTCTGGAATGTATAAGCCATGTTTCCGTAATAAATCCTGTAATCAATGTGACCTGTTCTTCTGAAGGTAAATGGAATTTTCAGGAGCTTTTTAAGGCAGGGAAGAAACAAGTTATACCTTTTAATGGTACTATAGAAGTCATAAAAGGAAAGCTTATATTATTATCCAATAAAAAAGAGCTGCCTTTAAATCTTTCTATGACTGACCTTAATGGAAAAGCTGACCTGTGGGCAAATCCTTCTTTTAATTTTTCTATCACAGGCCGTGAAGGCCCGTCATGTTTATCTCTGAAAGGAGAAGGTGACTATATAAAATCCAGATT
The DNA here is from genome assembly GCA_036746235.1 of Vulcanimicrobiota bacterium. Taxonomy (GTDB): domain Bacteria; phylum Vulcanimicrobiota; class SpSt-956; order SpSt-956; family JAKJGF01; genus CALARM01. The sequence goes on from DAIOEN010000009.1 coordinate 59,173, forward strand.
TTTTGCCACAGCAGAGCTTTCAGATATAGATATGTCGAAATGGGGAAAACTTGTCCATATAAAACACCTGGATTTGACAGGAGGTAAAATAAATACCACATTATCTCTTTCCTTATTTCCAAAGAAAAATGGTGACCTTTTTTTGAATATGGAAGGAGACGGAAATATAAGAGAAGGCTCTGCCGATTGTTTTGAAGGAAAGGTTCAGGTGAATAATATTAAAGGAAATATGAAATTTGAAGGGGATAGCCTCACCCTGTCAGGTATTCAGGGTACAAGAGAAAAGTCTTTTGTAAATATTTCCGGCAAGATTTCTTTTCTTCAAAAAGATCCTTTTGTGGAACTATCAATTTCTTGTCCGGATTTTCAGGCAGATCCTGTGATTGATAAATTTTTCCCTGAAGTTGAAAAATATAAGATCAGAGGTACAGTGTCTATTAAAACATTTATAACAGGACCGGCTCATAAAGCGATCTTTCTTTCTACCATAACTTCTCAATCAATTAGAATAAAAGGAAAAATCTGTAAAAATCTTTATGCCAGAGGATCATTCCGGGAGAAAAAGCTTCACATTCAGGAAGTAACATGTTTGTTCGGAGGAGGAGAGGTATTTATTAAAGGTTTTGCCCTCGTTCCTGAGAAACCGAAAGAACCTGATATGGATATAAGTCTGGAAGCAAAAGATATTAACCCTGAATGTATGTCACTCTTTATACCGGAACTTGAAAAATTTAAATTAAATGGTTCCGTAAACTCTAAAATTTTTATTCTCGGTCATAAGGATAATCCTATCGTAAGTGCTGATATAACCTCTTCAAAAGGGCTGAATGTTATGGGGTTAAATTTTCAAGGTCTGGAAACTTCTTTTACTTATTTCAATAAAACCCTGAGTATAAGTAATCTTGCAGGCTATACATCTTCAGGCTCAGTCGAACTTGTGGGTCATATAATAAATGTCAAAAAACCGGTTTTTAATTTGTGTGCAGACGGCAATAATTTTAGACTTGACGATTTACAGGGCATGTTTCCTGAACTGGCTTCTTCAGGTTTTTCAGGCATGTCCGATTTTTCCATAGAGATCTGCGGCAGTGAAAATGATGTTATGGCAAGGGGAATTTTCTCTGATGCTTCTTTAACAGTAAGGGGGCAGAATATAGACCATGGAAGGTGTAACTTCGAATTTGCAGATAAGTTTCTCCTTGTGAGTGATCTGTATGCTCTCTGGAACGGAAATCCGATTACAGGCAGAGGGATTATTTCAGCCGACTCTGAAAAGACAATCGATTTATTTTTGAATTCTCCTCAAATAAAAGCTGAAACTATTTCCTCTCTCTATCCTCCTTTAAGTAAATATAAAATCAAGGGTACATTGAAGATTGATGTCTCGGCAAGAGGGCCTTTAGAGACTCCTCTTATAGCAGGAAATATAGAAATTCCTGATATGGATATTGATACTTATAAATTAAAGGACTTTAAAGCCTGCGGTTATTTTAAAAACAGTGATCTTTCTATTCCTTTTATAAAAGGTAATTTATTAAATATTTCCGTTAAGAAATCTGTTCTTCCTTTTGAAGGGAAACTGAGTCTTTCAGGCATATCAGGTAATATGTCAGGTACTGTTCACATTCTTTCTCCGGGAGGATTATGGCATGGAGTTAATCTCGGAAAGGTAGAAACTTCCGGTTATATATCGAAAAATAAAATCTTTGTTAATTATCTTAATGTAGTTGAAGGCCAGGGTAAAGGGAAACTGGCAGGTATCGGCTATATAAGCAAAGATGATATAAACTTTATGTGCTGGGGCAGAAATATGGATCTTCATATTCTGGATAATATAAAAGAAATACCTGAAACCCTTCAGGGCTCTCTTTCTTTTACAAGTCTTGTGAAAGGTTCTATCGTGAACCCTGAGATAAGCGGAAATTTACTGGTTAAAAAAGGAAGATACGGGAATATAAAATTTTCTCTTAATTCTGATTTTACTCTTCTGGAAAAGAAACTTTTATTAAACAATCTTTGTCTGTTAAGAAAAAACGGTATGTATAATATGACAGGAGAAATAGAGCTTAAAGACAGATATAAATTTATTCTTGAGACAGAGATGGAAGGTGCAAAGATTTCCCAGTGGAAAGAATTTGCATCTGTGCTGAAAACCTTTGCTATTGACGGTGACGTGAGGGCTAATATGTCTCTCAGGGGGAATTTTGAAGATCTTAAAGACAGTAATTTTGCTGATAAATTGGACGTATCAGGAAAGGTCGCGATTTTTAATGGTACAGTCAGAGGAATCAAGATAGATGTTTTAGATACTGATTTTTCTCTTGAGGAAGGTACTGTCAACCTGTCTCATTTTAATATGGCAAGGGAACATTCTTCCATACAGGCAAAAGGTTCTTATAATATAAAAAGTAAGGAATTAAGTTTTAATTTTGTAAGTCAGAAATTTTATTTTAAAGATTTTCAGGAATTGTTTAATAAATATTCCCTGAAAGGACAGGGACAGATCAGAGGCTCCTTGCTCGGAACAAAGGATAACCTTGCAGGGTGGGTGGACTTTAAATTGTTAAAACCGGAATTCAACGGACATATGGTAGACTGGGCTTCGGGAATAGTGAATTTTCAGGGGAAAGAACTTATATTGAGAAGCCTTTTTATAAAAAAGAATAATGATGTTTATGGAGGGGGAGGAAATATAAATTTACTGGCAGATCCTGAATTATTCCTGGTTTTTCATGCACAGGATGTTGAAATTTCTGACCTCCTCAAGGTTGCTATGATAAAATCTCTCCCTCCTTTAAAGGGAAAACTATCCTTTCAGACCTATCTTCGGGGAACAATAAGTAAACCCATTGTTTCCAGTACCATGAAAATAGAAAATATGAATATAAATTCTTTTCCTGTTGAAAGGATAAGTGCAGAATTTCATCTCACCCAGAAAGAAATAAATATAGGCCATCTTGAAGTGAGATCGGGAAAAATGTTTCTGACAGGCTATGGACATATGAGCAGTGGTAAGGATACCTATTTGACTATGGAAGGTAAGAATATTCCCCTTGATTTAGTGGAAAAAGCCTGTATGTCAGGTAATAAATTCAATCTGGAAGGCAGGATGGATTTGAATTTAAATGCATCGGGACCTACCGATAAATTGAATTTAATAGGTTCTTTTCAGGTAATAGACGGTATGATAAACAATTATAAAATATCCAGAATAAGAAGTCTTCTGTCATATGACGGAAGTATATTGAATTTAAAAGACCTTCGATTTGTGGAAAGGGATTTTAATCTCATAGCCAGCGGAACTGTACCTGTTACATTGAAAAGAGATAAGCTGTGGGGATTGGACTTTCCGTCTCCTATGAATATAGTTGTAACGACATCAGCCAATGATCTTAGTATTTTAAATGTTTTTAACCCTGATTTTGAAGGAACAAAGGGAGATATAAAAAGCAAACTTAATATAGGAGGAACTCCTCTCAATCCTGAACTGAACGGAGAAGTTTCAGTGGAAAACGGCACGATAACTCACAGGATGTTCAGAGAACCTTTAGAAGAATTCAAGATGTCTCTCTTTGTAAACAATAAAAATATCATTCTGGATAAATTGAAAGGCACGATTGGTAAAGGCTCCATCAATGGTTCCGGTTCTGTAAGCCTTGACCATTTTATGCCTGGCGAGATTAATATTAATATGGAAGCAAATAAGATACTTCTGGATTTACCCGATTATTTTAAATCTGAAATAACCTTTAATTCTTTGATAAAAGGTACCTTAAGTAAACCTGTGATTACCGGAGATATAATGCTTGATGATTATAATGCCCGTCTTTACAGCGGGATTCTTTCTTTTTCCTTTGATAAGAAATCAGGAAATATAGAAGATATGTTTTCTCTGATTAATTCTGATGTTAAAGTGGATAATGAACAGGGACCTCTCTTCAGTAATATGGGTAATGTAACACTTGATCTTAATATGAAAATAGGCAGTGATTACTGGATTGACAGTCAGATGTTTCGTATAAGACCCAGGGGAGAAGTCCGAATAGGTGGAAATTTATCCTATCCCGTTCTCTCAGGTATTATCGATGTGCCTCAGGGAAGTATTAACCTTATAGGAACAAGTTTTGATATAAGAGATTCTCAGTTGACTTTTATGCAGGACAACGGATTTATACCGGTTTTATCTGTAAGAGCCAGTACTTTTTTTCAGGGTAAAGAAATTTTCGTAGATGTCCTGGGGCCGGCAAACAAACTGAGCACGAATTTTACATCAAATCCTCCCATGCCCAGCAATGATTTACTGCGTATGTTAAATCCTGAGATTGGATACCAGAGTAATATTGATAATACGAATATTTTTCAGAATACAGTTCTTAATCTTACAAGCAACACTTTTTCCGGCTATGTTTTCAATCCTATTGAAGAAACACTGAGCAAGGGTCTGGGGCTAGATATTTTCTCCATAAATCTTTCTCAGAACGGCAATGTCGGTATTGAAATAGGAAAACAGCTTAATGACTGGCTGAGTATGTCTTACCGTATTTATAATAGAGATGAACTTAATCAACTGAACAGCAGTACCTATATAGTTGAAAGGGCAGTCCTTAATCTTCAGTTTAAATTAAAACAGAGTAAATTTGATCCCCAGATTAATTCTCCTTTAGATCCTACATTTAATTCCACTTTTAATATAGGCACAAATACGACAGGAGATTTAAATACAAAATTCCTGTTTGATTACAGATTTTAGACAGTGAGCGGTTATCAGTGACCAGTGAGCAGTAACCAGTGACTAGTGACCAGTGAGCAGTTATCAGTGACCAGTGAGCAGTTATCAGTGACCAGTGACCAGTGACCAGTGACCAGTTATATTAACAGTTACTATTAAGCGTTTACGCTTCATGACTCACGACTCACTGCTGAATCTTTTCCACTTTTGTCAAAATATCCTCTATTGCTCTTTTTACTTCTATTTTCTTTTTCACCTTTTCTATAAGTTCTTCCAGTACTTCTTTAAGCCACTGTGCTTTTTCTCTTGCAAAGGCCTGTTTAAGTCCTACCAGTACAACCTGTCCTCCGAAATTTGTAAGAGCCTGGGCGGCATAAAATCTTACCTGATCACTCTGATCATTCAGGCTTTCAAGCAGTGGCTCCACTGCTCTCATATCACCGATTTTTCCCAGGGCTTCACAGGTGAGATACCTTACCTGATCTACAGGATCTTTCAGACATCTTAACAGGGAAGTAACTGCTGTCATATCTCCGAGTTCTCCGAGAGCCCATACTACTCTGTGCCTTACCCTTTCATCCTGATCCGAAAGAGCTTTTCTCAATACAGATAGAGTTTCTCTGGAATTTAATTTCCCCAGGGCAGCTGCAGCATTGAATCTTATAACAGGATCAGGGTCATGTATGAATTCTACAAGTGAGTCTATTCTTTCCGATGCTCCGAGTTTTACCAGGGCATATACAGCCCACAGACGAACAAGTCTGTTATTATCTTCCATCATGGCAGTTATAAGAGGGCGAGCAACTTTTTCGCTGCTTAACATACCAAGTGCCTCGGCAGATCTTATTCTTACTGCTTCATCATCTTCTTTCAATGAAGTCTGAAGTGCTCCCAGTGCACGGGGGTCCTGTATCTGACCGAGTGCTCTTACAATGGAAGCTTTCATGGAGGAATTTGAATCTTTTAATTTTTCTATTAAATGGGGCACTGCAGTATTGTCGCCCAGTTTCCCCAGGGCATATACTGCATTCCTTGCCACTTCTTCATCATCATCATTTATTGTTCTTATCAAAGCGTCTACTGCTTTTTTTTCTTTCAATTCTCCAAGTATATATGCTACATCGGCTCTAATATCTTCTCCGTCCAGTGCAAGCATTAACAGAGCTATTATATCCTGTTTTACGATCATGTTCATTGTCCTCCGTTGTTTTCGTGATGCGTGACGCGTGACGCGTGACGCGAGGATTCTTTATATAATATAAAAAATACGAATTTTATGAAGAAAATAATAAATATCTTTATTATTACAGAGTTTTTGCCAGTTAATTATAAGTCACAATTTGAGAAAAAGCAATATATAAGAGAAATCAGGATAAGTAATTTTAATTGACTGGAGCAAAAACATCATGTCTATACATAATACATAATTGTTTCAGATACACTTTTACGCCTTTTTATTTTTTGTGCTCCGAGGAACCTTTATAACCCATACAGGGCTTGCAATAAGAGATAATTTTTTATATAATCTAATTAATATTAAAGGTTTTTTTCCTTGCGTCACGCGTTACGCGTCACGCGTCACGATTATATAAGGGGGCAATTAATTTGAAAAGTGCTGTTTATATAATAATTTTATTATTACTATTCAACTTTGTATCCAGTTGTAAAGGAGACAGTGATAAAGAGGATAAGAATCCTGAAACACTGATACGCAGGTTAGGAAGTGACAGAGATGATATTGTCACCGGTGCAGAAATCGAACTCAGAAACATGGGTAAAAAGAGTGTGCCATATTTAATAAAAGGTCTGAGAGATGATAATAAAATAATCAGACAGAAATCTGCCTATCTTCTCGGAGATGCCGGAGATGACAGTGCTGTTGAACCTCTTATTCTGGCTCTGAAAGACAGTGAAGGGCAGGTCAGGGGAGAAGCTGCTTCTGCTCTCGGATGGATCCATAATAAAAAATCAGTCGATCCTCTTATGGAAACACTTAAAGATAAAGATGAGTATGTAAGAGCGAAGGCAGCTTTTTCTCTTGGTAAAATGGGAGATAAAAAAGCTCTTGACCCTCTTATTAAAGCTCTTCAGGATAAGAGCCAGACTGTAAGAAAAGAAGCAGTTATAGCTCTTGGATTGCTTGGAGATATTAAATCAGTTCCCGGCCTTATAAAAATTCTGGATGATGAACATCCCGATGTCAGGACAAAAGCAGCTTCCTCTCTCGGACAGTTAGGTGATAAAAAAGCTGTTGAACCACTCATGAAGAAAGTTGCCCTGAAAAATGAGACACCTGAGGTAAGAATAGAGGCAATCTGTGCTCTTGGTTTATTAAAAGATAAAAAAGCTATCCCTGTACTGCTTGTTTCTTTAAAAGATGAAGACGGAACCATAAGAGCCTGGTCCTCAGATTCTATTGCCAGAATAGGTGATAAAAAAATTGCAGGTGACCTGGAAAAGGCTATTAAAACAGAAAAAATTTCAGAGGTGAAAGCCAGGTTACAGGGTTCTCTTGATCTGTTAAAAAAATCCGGAAAATAATATTCCCGACACATATTTGGCCTGAAAATTGCACTTTTATTTTTATTATAAATATTCCTGTTTGTTTTCCCTGCTTATTAGAATTTAAGTTGTCATGACGCGTAAGGCGTAACGGATTTAATCACTGCCCATCACGTATTAAACTTTACGCATTACAGGGTCATTATTTATGGATAATTATGAAACTAACAACCATGACCGGTTCGGTCACAACTAAGTATGAGAATTTGTTCCTCCCGTCACGCGTCACGCGTTACGCGTTACGATTCTCATAATTATACTCATTTTGTATGTTCAATAGAATATATAATCTTGAATTATTTACTAGTAAACAATATTCGATTTTATGTATAATATATAATGATTGTTTGTTTGCAATTAAATAATTGTTGACAAATTTAATTCAAATATAATATAATAATCATTAATATAAATATAGAAAATTTAAGTCTACTCAGGAAAGCAGGTGTGTTTCTATGGCAAGAAGACTTATAGATAAGGATTTAATGAAAAAATTTGCAGATAAAGATGAAATTAATGTAGTATCTCTGGCCAAGTCAGGTGATGATGAAGCTACATTATATTTATTCAGAAAATATTATCCTGTAATAAGATCCATAGCATCAAATTATTTTTTTATGGGCTCAGACAGGGAAGACGTTTTTCAGGAAGGTATGTTTGGTTTTTATAAAGCGATAAGGGATTTTAACCAGGAAAAATCTATTTCTTTTTCCCAGTTTGCCAGATTATGTACGTCAAGACAGATTATGGCTACTGCCAAAAAAGCCAGTGGGCCAAAACATAAACCTTTGAATTTTTACATATCCCTTGATAAATATGTATATGATGAGAATGATGGTAATAAGACAATGTTTGATGTTGTGTCAGACAACAGGGTATTTGAACCTGATAAAGAGGTTATTTACTACGAACTTTCTCAGGATTTGAAAAAAGTCATAAGAGAGAAACTATCCAGTTTTGAGAGAAATGTTGTGGCTCTTCATCTGGAAAGTGAATCCTACGAACAGATAGCTCAGGTTCTCAGGTGTGAAGTGAAATCTGTAGATAATGCTCTTCAGAGAGCAAGAAAAAAGATAAGAAATGCCGCTCTGGTGTAAAATGTATGAAACTTGAAAATTATTTGTAAAAAAAATAAAAGGATATTTAGCCACAGAAGTATAATTACTATGAGCATATATCCTTTATATTTCGGGGTTATTTTTTATGAATTACAGAGACATTTACAATTCTTTTTTACATGATCTTGAGAATACCCGGAAGAATTATTCTTTAACAGAGCAGGGCCAGAAAATTTTAGAAGAGTTGACTTTAAAACTTGAACAATATCTTCGTAAAATAGATGAACTGAATAATCTGGAAAAATTAAAGAATAATCTTGATTACTATACAGTTGATTATTCTGCCAGTTTCAGAAAATTAAGGAAAAGGCTCATTTATAAACTGGGAGAACTTGTTAATCTCGGGGAAGAAATAGAAAAAACTATGTATACTCTGGAAAAAGAGAAGAAAAAATAAACAGGGACAACCTCCCGGCTGTCCCTGTTGTTTTGTTTCCTTTTTCCCTTTACTGAGGATTATATTGTAATTGCAGGGCTATTTGCCGGCGTGAATTTTTGCTCTTCCAGTGTATTGAGTTTCTCTTTATTATCTAACATCCAATCAAGAAAAGCCATGTTTGCATTATATACATTTCTTGCTATATGTTCCATTTCTGATTGGTCTGGCTGGAAACTGTCTCCTAATTCTATGGTAAAGGAAAGTCTTCCGTTCGCATGAGCAAAATCATCAGGATCACCTGATGCAGGATACATACCTGACGACTGTCCTACCGTATAACCATCCTCTTTTGAAGCTTCCTGCATTTTATATGCTATTTCTTTATAAAGTTTTTCATTTGCTACATGTTCCTGTGTCACGCCCCATGGATACATTATTTTATTTCCATAGGAATGATGGTTGACTATTCCTTTTATGTTTTTCCTGTTAAGCCACAGTCCCAGCATGGCCTGAACTTCTTTTTCCGAACCGCCTCTGGGGCCTCTGTACGTTTCCTGTCTCGGATTGTCACTTGTAGCATAGCCGAAATCATCCCATGTGCTTTCAGGCGTGTCACCTGCCGGTCTGTAGAGTTCCATATGTTCGGGATTACCGTCATAGTAATTTCTATTTGGATCAACTCCATATGCAACTATACCGTTTTTATCGGCTTTCATCTGTTTTGCTATTTCAGGAGGAATATCTTCTTTATGAATCGGGTCTCTGTTTTTCCTCCAGAAAGGGTCTTTTGTTCTGCTGTACTCATATCCGTCCGGATTTACCATCGGGACTACCCATATTTCAGCATTGTCCACTCTGTTTTTTATTTTTTCATCAGTTCCATAACCTTCCGCCAGGTTTTTGACTATAGTAAAAGGAGATTCCATGGCCATCCATTCTCTTGCATGGTGACATCCCGTAATAAGCATACCCGGTTTATTACTTGTATCTCCCGGGGCTCCTTTACTTATTTTTACGGCCATTATATCTCTTCCTTCAGCAGTTTTCCCCAGGGACACCGTTTTTACAATATCAGGGTATTTTGCTTCCAGACCTTTCAGTTCTCCTATTACCTGTTCATATGAATGATAGGCATCCCTCTGAGGAAGGGGCTGGCCCTGAAGGGATATCTTGAAATCTTTCAGTATTTTCTTTGCATCTACTTTGCATGTAGATGGATCTTTGAGGATATTCTGTTTTGTGAGGAAATCTTTTAATTGTTTATCACTTATTAAAAAATTTTCATCTTTTCCGCTGGTGCGGGCTATTTTAGAGGCTATATCTACTTTATCCGGTGAAACTTCTACGGAGAATTTTTTATTACCCAGTTTATATCTGAGTTGCGTTCTGTCGATATTATTTATTTCCACTGGTGATACCTCCTGTTATAAATGGTATCCCTTTACTCTCATGCTTAATTATACTGTATTTTTCAGTAAAAATAAGATTTGAATTGTTAACAAATTGTTAACTTCTGGATAAGTTCTTATTAATAAAAAAAATTACAGAACTTTTTATAAAATCCTGTAATTTTTTATCGTTTCTGAAGAACCGGAGAATTAAATTTTGATTATAGATTTACATGAAAAATCCCTTATGTTTCTTCCTGAGATTTCTTATTGTTCACAAGCCAGTCAAGGAAAGCCATATTTGCACTGTATATACGTTTATTTGTAGGATCTATTTCCGCTTCACCCGGCTGGAAGCTTCTTCCTATTTCTATTGTAACTGAATATCTGTCATGTAAACTGGCAAAATCATCTGGATCACCTGAAGCAGGGTATAGACCAGATGACTGCATAACAGTGTATTTATCATCTTTTATGGCATTTCCCATATTTCTTGTTATTTCTTCATAGATTTTTTTATTAGGTGAAGGTTCTTCACTGATTCCCCAGGGATACATTATCTTTTTCCCGTAGCTGTGATGGTTGACTATGCCTTTTATATTCTTTCTGTTCATCCATAAATTAAGCATGGCCTGAACTTCTTTTTCCGATGCGCCTTTCGGACCGCGGTATGTGTCATCACCGGGATCGTCACTGGTAGAACTGTAATCATCATAGGTACTTTCAGGAGTATCGCCCTGCGGTCTGTAATATTCGATGTGTTCCGGATTCCCATCATAATAATTTCTGTTTAAATCCACGCCGTACGACACTACTCCGTCTTTATCTGCCTTCATATGAGATGCAATCTGTGACGGAATATCTGCGGCTTTTATGGGATCCCTGTTTTTTCTCCAGTAGCTGTATTTGTTTCTGCTATATTCATATCCGTCGGGATTTACAATGGGAACAATCCATACTTCAGCATTATCCAGTCTCTTTTTTACCTGTTCGTCCGTACCGTATCCTGATGCAAGTTCTTTTGCCATATAAAGAGGACATTCTACAGTCATCCATTCCCTTGCATGATGGCACCCGGTAATGAGAAAACCTGTTTTATTCCCTGTATCTCCTCCGGCGCCTTTACTTATCTTTACTGCCATTATATCTCTTCCTTCCTCAGTTTTCCCAAGAGACACAGTTTTTACAAGATCAGGGTACTTTGCTTCCAGCCCTTTAAGATCAGATATAACCTGTTCATAGGAATGGTAAGCCCCTTTCTGGGGAAGAGGTCTGTTCTGCAATATCAGTTTGAAATCATCCCTGATTTGCTGTTCATCTACATCAAATTTCTGCGGATCTCTCAATATATCTTCTTTAACGAGATAATCTTTTATCTCTCCTTCTTCCAGGAGAAAATTTCCGTTTCTATCTATTTCCTGTGCTATATCGTTTCTTTCCGGATGAACTTTTTTCTCTGTTCCTTTTGTATCGGTAAAACTGTAGAGTTGATTGTTCCTTTGGTTTATATTCATTTATTCCTCTCCTTTTCGCAACATAATCCATTTTATATTATAAATTATGTTAAGAAAGAAAATACAAAGAATTTGTTAACAAAATGTTAATTTTCCTGACAAAATTTTCTTTGTTGATAATTAATCTTTAAACCTGTATAATTATTTCAAGTAATTTTAATATAAAGGAAATTTCGTTTTTTTTAATTCCTTCATACATAATCCTCGCGTCACGCATCACGCGTCACGCGTCACGATAATTCAGGGAGGTTTTATTATGAAAATTAGCGGAAAAATGACGGAAGAGGAACTTGATGCTTTAAGGAAAAATATAGAGACCCGGATAATGTCAGCTTTTTTTTCAATACAGAAATCTTCTGACAGTAATTCTTTTAAAGAGATAAAGAAGAAAAATAAAACTGAAATACTTCCTTTTATTCCTCTTTTCAGTGTCCTGAGTAAAAAGCAACTGGCTTTTGTGGCAAAAAAGTTTAAACTGAAAAAATATAAAAAAGGAAATGTTTTGTTTGAATACGGAGATGTTCCTGAAGAGGTTTATATAGTCAAATCGGGAGAGATACTTCTTTACAGGGATCTTGACGGTATAAATATGATTGAATATGCCATATCTTTTCCCGGTGATGTTATAGGGGAAATGGGCGTAATCTCCGGTTCTCCACGGTCTCTTTCTGCAGGTGTTTACTCCGAGACGGCCGAGGTATATGCTATGTCGAAAGATGATTTTCTTTTTATATTAAAGAAATATCCTGACCTGTCAGTTAACCTGTCAAAAATACTGTGTCAGAGGATTGAAGAAATAAACAGACGACTCCTTGATTATATTTCATAATAAATATCTTTGTACCGTAACAGGTAAAAGGGTATCCGTAAAAAGCTTCTGCCTGGCAGGCTCTGGAGAAGAAAAATTAGTTTTTTATATAGAATTAAAAATTAAATAAGGGTTAATTTATTGTCTGTAAAACAAATGATATAAGGCAAATGATTTTTCTTCGTAAGAGCCTGTCAGGCAGAAGCTGACAAAATGGTCACTAACTTATCTATTCCGGTAATTAGAATAAAGGTTTTTTGTATGTATAAAATTAAATCTGAGCCATTAAAAATTGCCCTCATATCACTACATGGAGATACGCTCTGGGGCAGGTCTCTTCATTATTATAATCCTCTTTCCGTTACCACTCTTTCCGGGTATCTCAAACATAAACGCCAGAATATAGAGATTAAAATATTTGATACCATTCTTCATTCATGTGATGAAATAGGCAGAGAACTGACTGAGTATTCTCCTCATATTACAGGAATTTCAATGAAAACAGACAGTCTGTTTGAATTGAGGAGTATTATGAAAAAAATTCCTCCTTCTAAAATACTGCTCGGAGGTATTGCTCCTACTGTTATTTACTCTGATCTACTCAATGAATTTCCTGGATGTTATATCATAAGAGGCGAAGGAGAATATCCTTTTTTGAAATTTATAGAATATACCGAAGGTATGCTTCCTGTCAGGGATGTACCAAATCTTGTATATAAAAAGGATATGATTGTAGAAAATGCTTTATATAATTTTGATTTAACATGTGAAGAATTCCAGCCTTCAGATGATTTCACGGCTGAATGTATAAAAAGAGGTGGAGATTTCTGGCTCGAATCCAGCCGCGGATGCCGTATGAACTGCAGTTTCTGTTCCAAAACCGTAGCCCGTTCCGGTATGATCGGCCACAGACGTTTCCCATTGAGAAGAACGCTGGAAAGAATAAGAGAAATCAATAAAAAATTCGGCATAAAAAAATTTCGTTTTGCCGATGAAGATTTTTTTAATGATGATTTTAATTTTATAGAAGATTTTTGTTTCGGAGTAGAAAATTTGCCTTTTGAATTCAAATTTGAGATTGACGCTACTGTAAGAGGTATTTATTCTCCTGAAGAAGAGGAAGATAAAAAGCTGAAAAGGCGTGCCTTATGGGAGACAATGAAACACGCAGGACTTTCCCATATATTTATCGGTATAGAATCTTTATCAAATAGCCAGTTGAAGCGCTACAGGAAAGGTATAAATGTTAAAAATATTGAAGAAGCCATTGTATGTCTGAATATACCTTATGTGGCAGGATTTATACCTTTTGACCCTTTTGTAACGGTAGAAGAATTAAAGGAAAATTTCATAAATCTAAAGAGAACAGGTATAATAAAACATATAAATACTCCCATAAAATTTATGAGGGTTCAGAGGAAAACAGATATGGCCGAAATGGTTAAAGAAGCAGGGCTCATAACAGGCCTGATCGATAACGGCATGTGCTATAAATACAGGTTTCAACACAGTGATGTGGAAAAAATATGTGCAGTCATAACCAGAAAAGCCAGAATTTTTAATGTACTCGGTCCGAGAATAGGTTATATGATAAGACCTGAAGGAGGTTATTCGGAGAAACTCGAAAAGGAAATATTATCCTATCTTTCTGAAAAAAGCTATGAATTTAAAAATCTGGAACTGGATTTTTTAATAAATCTTATTGAAAACTGTGACGGAAGTTTTGAAGAGATTGAAGAGAAATTTACAGAAAATTATATAGCTCTTTACAGTGATATTTTAAAGAAAAGTGACATGATAGGACATAGAGCTACCGGAGCTAAAATAAAAGAAGTCTGTAAAGATTTTCTCCGGGAAATGAACGGAGTGAAGAGTGAAAAGTGAAGAGTGAAGAGTGAAGGGAGGAATAGTTTCTCATTCTTCGTTGTGACCGAACCGGTCATGGCCGTTATGGTAAGTTTCTACGAACTTGTTACAGTTCCCTACTCATCGTTAAAATCTTCCATTATCGAAAAATCTCCTTCTGCAAAATAATCGCTCATAATATTTTTAGTTCCTGAATTCTTTAAAGCTTCGATAATGTGAATTTTCTCTATGCCTGTTTCCAGGAATTCTTTATAATTAACAGGTAGCCCCAGTTTTTTGTAGGCTTCTTTCAGTTTCGAGAAAATATTTTTGTTTTGCGAAAGTTTTTCAAATATTAAAATTGTTATAAGCGTGCCGATAGAAACCAGAATTCCATGGGTCTGTATCTGATTTGAATAGATCTGCTGTCTTATTATTGTTTCGTAAAACTTATGTTCACATCCTGCACTTAATTCGTTGTTACCTCTCCTTATGACATCTAAAGACGAATTATGGAGATATGTGGCAAGTTTTTTCAATGTATCATAATTATTATAGCCATTAAAATCACTTAATACCCATTCCATGGCGGAAAATGCTTCTTCTGCATTTTTATATATATTTTCCAGGGAGAAAGAATTATTTTTATATTCAAAATCAATTGAAGCACTGATATTGGCAAATAAATCACCGAAGCCTGAAGATGACCATTTCTTTAAATCTTTTTCTTCTGCTCTGAACAACTCGGGAAATGATATTATTGTTCTGTCCGGAATAACTGTTTTAATTCTTTTTGTTTCATCTTTTGCCCTTAAAATACTTATATTTACACTGATACAGGATGTGGAAAGCACTGTAGGAATGGCTATGAATTTTATACCTTCCGCATAAATGCGGCCTATATCGAGAGCACTGCATCCTCCTATACCTATTACCCTGTTATATGCATTATTCTGCATGTCCTCATAGGAAAGGGCATAGAAATTGTTTTTTACCATGATTGTCTTTCCGTAGTTTTTTACAGAAGGATAATTACGGGGATCCGTTACAAGAAGAGTATTACTGTCAGCAAGAACAGTCAGAAGTTTTTCAAGAGGATCATCTGTAAATATTAATTCCGGATATTTCACGCATATTTCTCCTGTCTTTGGATTTATATGAGAAGCGTAACGGGTCACGCGTCACGAGAGTATATATGTATTATTTATGCTTAACTCAGTACCGCACCAGGTAAATTAGTAACCATTTTATCAGCTTCTGCCTGACAGGCTC
>DAIOEN010000010.1:0-71794 GCA_036746235.1 Vulcanimicrobiota bacterium
AATCTACAGAAGCAGGATAAAGGGCTGCTTTTATGGAAGGCAATCCGGGATTTGCTATAGGCCCGGGAGGAAGACCTTTATATTTATAGGTATTATAAGGACTGTCTATTTCTAAATCTTTATATAAAAGAATCTCTTTTGGTTTATCAAATAAAAACTGTATCGTCGCATCACACTCAAGAAGCATATCCAGTTTAATTCTATTGTAATATACTGCAGATACAAGTGGTCTTTCATCTTCAATCCTTGCCTCTCTCTCTACAAGTGAGGCAAGAACTATTATCTTATAAAAGGACAGTCCTCTTTTCTTTGCAATCTGCTCTATATTTGAAGGAACAACCTCTTCAAAACGTTTTACCATCTTTTCAATTATTTCCCGGGAGGTACTATCTTTATAAACAGAATAAGTGTCAGGAAAGAGGAAGCCTTCCAGTGAATGTCCTTTCAGAAGATGAGAATATTTAAAATTTATACCTTTACCGGTTTTAACTGTGTCTAAAAATTCCTGTTCATCAATAGAACCCTTTTCTTTCAAAAGCCGTGCAATCTGTCTGGAAGTAAAACCTTCCGGCACTGTAAAATCATAGGTTTTTGCTGCCTGTCCCTTTTTAAGATTCTCAATTATCTCCATCATAGACATACCGGTATTAAGGGTATAATCACCTGCCTGAAGCATATCACCTGTCTTCGTGTGTTTTACGACCAGTTTAAATATAAAACTGCTCTTTACAATATCTTTATCTTCAAGCACTGTAGCAATATCACCGGTAGAACTCCCCTGGGCTATAGAAACAGCTACATCCTGTCCGTTCTTTCTGGAAGAAAATATCTGAAGATAGTTCAATACAGATCCTGCCACTAAAAGTAACAGAACTATAACAAGAATTACATTAAATAAACGAAATAAAAATTTCACGTAGTACCCCCTTATATCAGTGAGCAGTTATCAGTAAACAGTTATCAGTGTTCCCCTACCAGTTATCATGTCTATTTACTTATATAAATTACCGGTCACTGCTCACTGGTCACTGGTCACTGGTCACTGGTCACTGGTCACTGGTCTTACCAGTTCTTCAAGAAAAACTTTTCTTAATAAATCCGGATTTTTTTCACTACATGTTTCAAAATCATCTCTGGCTTTTTTTACTGAGCCTGTTCTGAACAGACAGATTCCTCTTCTGAGATAAACCTCCGGATCTGCCGGAAGTTGTTCTTTTATGTAACTATTGTAATAATTTATTGCTTTATGGTTATCTCCTGCCTCATCAAAAGCTCTGGCTGTGTCTAAAAGTAAATCCCTGTTACCGGTGTTATATAAATAAACATTTTCAAGAGTATTTGCAGCAAGATTAAGCCTTCCTGTTTTCCTGTATATATTATAAAGCTCCCTGGCAAGGTCAACCTTTGTGACTTCCTGTTCGTGGGCTGACTTAAAATATTTCTCCGTATTTTCCAGATCATCCATCTCTTTATAAAGATAGGCAAGACATATCATTAAAGGAGGATAAAAAGGTTTTATTGATAAAGATTTCAGGAAAGCTCCCACTGCATCTTTTATCTGCTTTAATCTCACATAGGAAAGACCTATTTCAGACCAGGCTCTCCATGTCCCTTTAGATCTATCCTGGAAAAAAAGAAATTTCTCATGGTTTTTTATGGCATGTTCGAACATAGTAATAGCATTCCTGCACTCACCGAGATTTCTCATAGCTTCCCCAAGATTAAAAGAGGCTTCTGCCATATGAGAATCTTTAGAAAGAGCCAGTTCTGCCATTTTTTTTGCTTCATTGTAACGACCAAGTTTATTTAAAATACCTGCATAAGTAGAAAAAAGACACGGAGAGTAACAAAAACCGGAAGAACTATATTTTATGGCACAATCCAGATATTTAATCGCTTCATCATATCTGCCGAGAGACACATATTGTAAAGCTATAAAAAAATAAATGTAAGGCTCCTTCGGATTTCTCTTTAAATTTCTGAGATATATATTCAAATCTCTCTTATATTTTTCTTTTACCGGATGAAAGACGTCTATAAAGCCATAATGCCATATTCTGACAGAAGAATTTATTTCTTTAAAATTAAGCTTCATATCATTACATATAATTTTTTCCTGCACCATTCCTTTAAACCTGAGGGAAGGGTGATTGGGAAACAATCTGAGTACAGGCATTAAGCGAAAATCAGGCGTCACATCTTTATTCAGATAACTGAACTGTTCAAAATTAAATCCCACAAAATCATTTCTGTCAATTAATTCCCTTACTTTATATTTCATGGGACTATCTATAAATTCATCTGCATCCAGGACAAGTATCCATTTACCATTACATTTTTTCAGAGAAAAATTTCTTGCAGCAGAAAAATTCTCGTTCCATTTGTAATGATACACAGATGCATTGAACTGTTCTGCCACTTCGACAGTCTTATCGGTAGAGCCTGTATCTACAATGACAATTTCATCTACAATGTCACAAACCTGGTAGAGACACGTATAAAGATTGTATTGCTCATTTTTTACTATCATTGCAAGACTTAAAGTCGGCTCAGGCATTTTATAGAAACCTCCTGTTATATCGTAATGCGTGACACGTGATGCGTGATGCGTAATGTATGATTTCACCGGTACCGGGTGAATACGGTTCACCCCTGCTATTTGCGACTCACCCTTCACTTTTCACTTTTCACTACTCACTAAACAAAATCATACAGAGTAAAACCTTTCAATAAATCACGATCAAGTTCATAAGCTTTTTTCAGATCCTTTCTGGCTTTCCTGGATGAGCCAAGATACCAGTAACATCTGGCTCTATAAAAATAAACTTTGCTATCTTTTTCATCCAGCACAAGAGTCTGTGTATAATAATGAACTGCCATAGTGTAATCGCCTGAATAATCATATCTCTGTGCAAGTTCAAAGAAGAGATCTTTACTGGACGGATAATAATCAAGCATTTCTTCAATCAATGAAATGGCTCTTGAAGGGGCTCCAAGTTTATCGTATAAGTCTATAAGATCATAACATATATCAAGTCTTTTTGGTGCCATTAATCGAGCTTTTTCAAAATAATCACGGCTATGATCATAAAATTTTAATTTACGATAACAGTGAGCGGCATTTATAAGTAGTTTATCTGAATCCGGAAACATAGTCAGGCCATTATTGAAATGTTTCAATGCTTCAGACGGTTTATCTTCTTCAAGATAAATCAAACCTAATTCGCAGCAGGCTTTCCACCCTCCTGTCCCTCTATCCATAACTGCAAACTGATTACTGGAAGCAGAGGAAATAGCCATATTAAAAGCAGATTTAGCTTCTTCATTATGCTTCAGTCCAACGCAGGCTTTCCCCAGGTTAAAATATGCTTCATAAAACAGAGGGGAACGTTCAATACCTTTCAATGCCTGTTCTTTAGCTTCTTCATATCTGCCAAGTCTGCAGAGAGCTGCGGCACAGAGGGAATAACTCGAAGGCAGATATACACTCTCTCCCGGATAATCACATGTTTCCTGGGCAGTTTTAAATGATTTTATACAATCTTCCAGACGATTCTGAACATAATAAGATACACCGATATTATAATAATTAAAAGGGTTTTTCGGATCTTTCTCTATCGATTTAAGAAGGAGATTTATATTTCTCTCACCTTTATTTCTTTCTTTATGAAGACTGTCAGTATAGCCATGGTGATAAATAATTGCATTACAAACGATTCTCTTCAGTTCGCCGTCTTTCTTTGAATATATCTCTTCATGAATAAGATTTTTGTAACGCACATCTTCTCTGTTAGGGAAAAGTCTTATAATTCTGACTTCTGCAGAATTACCGGGATCGTTACTTTTGTCCAAATAATTTATAACCTTAAAAAAATAAGCTGTTCCGTTATCTGCTTCTGTGAGGCTTTTTTTTATTTCACCAATAGTAGTTCTGTCTAATTCTTCATCTGCATCAAGAATAAGTATCCAGTCTCCAGTAGCCTTATCAATGGAAAAATTCCTTGCAGCAGAAAAATCATCACACCACTGGAAATAATATACTTTTGCTCCGAATTCTCTGGCTATATCAACAGTTTTATCAGTAGATCCCGTATCAACAAGAATAATTTCTTTCACAAGTCCTGTGACACTGTTCAGACATGATCTGAGAAATTTCTCTTCATTTCTCGCTATCATACAGAGACTTATAGAAGGAACCATAGGAAACCTTTCCAATCGTGACGCGTGACGCGTGACGCGTGACGCGAGGTTACACATGAGGTTATGTATGAATTTACTTTCAACATATATCCTGTAATTCCTTCTGGTAATCCCATAAATCCTATAAATCCTGGTCAAAAATGAAAATTCCTATAACTTTAAAAATTAAAGAAAAATAAAACAGGGGTTTCTCTAAAACCCCTGTTTTAACTCTTACAGAAAACTACTGGCTACTAGAAACCCATGCCTGGCATCTGCATACCGGGCATCTGCTGTCCCATACCCTGAACCTGCTGTCCCATACCAAGACCTGGATTCATACCGGCCATCTGTCCGCCACCCTGGCTCATCTGAAGTGACTGCTGACCAATCTGCTGGGAAAGCTGAACCTTCTGAGAGGTCTTGGGAGGCATATTTCCTCCCTGTCCCTGAACCATCTGAAGCTGCTGTAATGAGGTCTGAAGCATCTGAGGATTCTGTGAAGCCTGGGCTCTTGGAGGCTGCATAGCCTGTACCTGCTGGCCACCCTGCTGCTGACCCTGCTGGCCCTGCTGGTTAAGATATTGATCTACCTGCTGAGGATTTACACCGCTGAGCTGTAACACCTGATTTGCAATCTGCTCTGCCTGCTGGGCTGCCTGTGCATCCTGTGCCTGATTGGCTTTACCGGCTTCCTGAGGTTTCTCGCCGCCGCCGCCTTCTCCACCGCCGCCGCCGGCTTCTTCAGGTTTCTTTTCTTCTTCTCCTTCTTTTGCTTTCATAAGATCTTCAAGGGCTTTCTTTATTTCATCCAGTTTCTGATCTGTACTTGCATTTGCTCCTGATGCATCAGCGCCGGAAGCATCTTTTGTCTTTGCATCGTCACTGACTTCAGCTTTATCTTTAACTTTTTCATCAGGTTTTGTTTCATCGGCTTTTTTAGGATCTTTAGTCTCCTTTGTATCTTTCGCGTCTTTTGTCGCTTCTGTCTTTTTAGTATCTTTCTTAGCCTCCGTATGTTTCGGGGCCTGAGTCTTCTTTGCTGTTGATGTCTTTGTTGTTGATGGTTTACTTGTGCTTGAACCTATTTTACCCATTAATAAACACTCCTTTCAATTTTTCGAACTGATGTTATAATCAGGGGATATCCCTGTTTTTTTATGTTAAAATCCCATTCCCATAGGATTTCCACCCATCATATTTCCCATACCGGGAACTACCTGGCCCGGTTGCATACCCTGCATACCCTGCATACCCTGCGGCTGTCCCATTCCTCCTCCGCCTGCCTGCTGTGCCATCTGTAATTTCTGTTTTAACTGTGGTGTCTGAGGCTGCCATCCCTGTCCCTGGGCAGACTGTAAATCTGTCTGTAACTGCTGTTTGGCCTGAACAATATTACCTCCGCCCATTCCCTGCATTCCGCCCATGCCAGGCTGCTGCATACCTCCGCCCATTCCCTGCATACCTCCGCCCATTCCCTGCATACCTCCGACTCCCTGAACTGCCTGTCCCGGCTGCATTCCTCCGCCCATCATATTATTCATACCATTCATACCCTGCATACCCGGTATCATACCGCCCATACCTGCTGCCTGAAGTACTCTATCACAATCGGCATTAATTACCATATCCCAGTCCTGTTTACCCTGATTGGGATTATTCTGAGCGCCCTGGGCGCCACCGGCCTGAGGAGCTCCACCACCGGCACCGGCTTCTTTACCTTTTTCTCCGCCGCCGCCTTCGCCGCCGCCGCCGCCACATTTTCCGCCGCCTTCGCCGCCTGCTTCCTTGGCTTTATCTTCTTTACCGGCATCCTGGAGAGCTTTCAGGATATCATCCAGTTTCTTGTCATCAATGCCTGATGCCTGGCCTGCACTGGCATCTGCTCCTGTTGTATTTGCTCCTGAAACATTGGCACCTGAAGTATTTGCTCCCGAAGTTTCACCTGGTTTTACTTCTGAGCCTTCTTTCCCTTCTTTTCCTTCTTTTATCTCTTTTTTAGCATCATCAGAAAGCTTCGTCTGTTCACCTTTCTTTGCTTCTTTTCCTTCTTTAGTCTTTTCTGCTGATTTAGTTTTCTCTGCTGATTTAGTTTTCTCTGCTGATTTAGTTTTTTCCGATGTTTTAGGTTTCTGAGTTTTTGATGTCTGAGATTTTTTTGAAGAAGAAGATTTCGCTCTACTGGCTGAACTTGATGATTTACTTCCGCCTATTTTCCCCATTAAAGAACACTCTCCTTATTTATTTATTATCCTTTATAAAAATAGCTGTTGTTAAAATATCGCTTTTCCACTTGTTAATTATTATCACTACATTATATAAAAATGTAAAGAGAATTTTATGATATATTTTTTTATTTTATTTTACTTCCACGAAACAATATATATAACCATTACTGGATGTAACAAAAAGAAGAGTTTTATATTCAGGCGAAATATTAAAATATTTAACACTCCATAAAAGCCCTGTTAAATCAAAACTGTATGTTTCAATAAAACCGTAATCATTCAATATATATATTTTATTGTCATAAATATTAAATGATTTTTCTTTAAAATCGGGGAAAGGAAATTTCATATTATGAATAGTTTTGCCGGATAAAACTACAGGAGACGATCTGACAGGACTGCCTGTGGAAAAATTCCATACCATCTGACCGTTCTGTAATTTCAAAACAAAAATCTCTCCCTTACTGCTAGAGGCATATACTCTGTCCTTAAATATTACAGGGTAACCCGCCATAGACCAGTTATCGCCCAGACAGGTCTGCCATAAAATTTTGCCTTTTCTGTCAAAACAAAATATAAAATCAGATGAAGCAGAAGCTATAATTTTATCGCCTTTTATTACGGGAGTGGAATAGTAAAGAGAAGAAAGTTTTCTCTTGCATACTTCAGTGCCTTTAATTATATCAATAGAACAAAAAGAACCGCCGGAAAAAAAATAGACTGTGCCAGTATCATCATCAAGAGCCATACCATTTATAATGCCATAAGATAACATCCATGTAATATTACCGGCCATATCCAGACAATAAACGCTTCCATCCATAGAGGCGAATATTAAAAGCTCATAAGCCGTAGAAATTACAGGACTAATTCTGAT
The DNA here is from genome assembly GCA_036746235.1 of Vulcanimicrobiota bacterium. Taxonomy (GTDB): domain Bacteria; phylum Vulcanimicrobiota; class SpSt-956; order SpSt-956; family JAKJGF01; genus CALARM01. The sequence continues at coordinate 7,285 of DAIOEN010000010.1, forward strand.
ACCGGACTCTGAAGTAAAAGTCCACAGAACACTTCCTTTCATGGCATCGATGGCCCCCAAAAAACCGGTTCCGTCACAGCATATCCCGCCGATAAAAATTATCTTCCCATCAGGCGACATAACAGGGGAAAAAGTATCTGAAAGAGAGATTTCGTTAAATTTCCACAGGAGGTTTCCCTTTAAAGTACCAAGGCAGTAAAGAGAGCCATCACAGGAAGAAAAATAAACTTTCCCTTTTCTGACCGTTGGGTCTGTAAAAACAGGTTTCATGCCACCGGTATCAAAAGACCAGACCAGAGTTCCTGACTCACTGATTGCTAAAAGGTGCCCGAAATCACTACCGAGAAAAATTTTTTTTTCTGAAAATACGGGAGAAGGTGCCGGAATCCTGTTATATATGCCTGAAGTAACGGCCCCTGCCTGCCAGCACATGGAATAAAGTTCTGACTTATCAGGGCAAGATGGTTTCAGGGACAGTTCTTTTACAGTAAAAATATAGTGAAGTGGTATATTTAATTTCTCAAGACTTGTAACACCTTTACTCTCAAAATTTAGTATAGAAAGAAAGGCAACTGTAATACATCTTTCTTCAGAGAGAAGTTTTATGGCTTCCAGTGCAGAATCTCCGGAATTGATGGCATCATCAACTATAACAACAGTAGAATTTTTCTTCAAAGGCCCTTCTATCTGCCTCTGAAGACCGTTTACTTTCGGTTTTTTCCTTATATAAAGCCCCTTCAGAGGAGAACCTTTGAGATGGCTCAGGAGAACTATCTGGGAAGCAATAAATCCTCCTGTTATGGCGAGTCCTGCCACATAGTCAGGTTTATAGACTTCTATCCATTCCATGAAAATTTCTGCTATTATATTGGAATAATAAGGGTTCAATATGTCTTCTCTCATATCAATAGTCCAGCCTGCAGGTCTTCCGGAGCCTCGAAGGAGCCCCTGATTCCATTTAATACTGTTATTTAATATTCTTTCATAAAGTATTTTTTTATTTTTTTCCAGATCAAACATGGTAAATCTCCTGTATCTTTTTACTGTCTGTCAATTTCTACAAAACAGTAAAGATAACCGTCATTTGAGCTCGCCAGCAGAGTATTACTGTAAGGAGGTATTTCTTTCTGCAGAGAATAAACACTCCATAGCAACCCTGTAGCATCACTGTTAAATATATGTGTAAGACCTCCAGGTCCCGGATAATAGAGCCTGTCACCTCTGACATTAAAAGTATTTTTCTTCAATTTCCCCTGTTTACAGGCAGGCCTTGTGACAGGTATTTTAGCGGATGGAAAAACTCCGCATGGTGCCATAACAGGCCCTCCGGTTTTAAAAGACCATAGAATAGAACCGTCATAAAGGTTCATTACATATACCGATCCCCCGTAACTTCCCGCGTAAACTCTGCCATGTTTTATAACAGGATAGGCACACATCCTCCATTCATCGGACATACACCTCTTCCAGATAATTTTCCCTGTCATTTTATTGAAAGAGAATATGTAATCTGCTTCCGTTGCAATAACAACTATATCATGACCGATGGCAGGTCGGCAATAAAGCCAGTAACCGAGTTTTCTCTTCCATACAACTTCGCCTCTGTTGTTCAAACAGTATAAACAACCGTCATAGGAGGTAAAATAGCAGTAATCCGTAACAGGATCTGCCGTTATACCGCCTTTAATAGGTCCCTCTGTTACAAATCGCCATTTTTCAGTTCCATCATATAAATCAAGGGCATAAACGGTTTTATCCAGAGAACCGACAAAAACAGTATTTGTATTGCTGTTAATGCCGGGGGCACATGTAACATATTCACCTGTTTTAAATCTCCATTTGAGGGTTCCGTCAGTACCGTTAAAAGCACAGAGATCTCCCCCGTGAGAACCGTATTCAATACCGATAAAAAACAGTTCACTTACCGGATCAAATACAGGAGAAGAACATCCTACCCAGTCGCCCCATTTCTGTTTCCAGAGGACTTTTCCAGAAGAAGCTTTCAAACAGTAAGTGTACCCGTCATAAGCTCCGAAATAAACCTTTCCTTTTCTGTAAACAGGTGAAACCTGTATGCCTCTGTATGTTTCTCCTACAGGGAAAAACCAGTCCGGGAAGCCGTCTGAATGAACAGAGATAAAATATCCTCTGTCACTTCCGAGGAATATTCTTCCTTCTCCTGATACAGGGCCGGACTTGGGAGCATAATAGGCTCCGCTGTTAACAGGCCCTGCTTTCCACACAGGTAAAAACATAGTATTATCTTCCGGTTCGGGAGGAGGTTTCATGTTAATATCACTGAGAGTAAATAAATGATGAAGTGGTATGCCAAGTTTCTTTAAGTCATGTTCTCCGGAAGCCTGGAAATTGATTATAACTGCAAGAGCAACAGGTATACATCTGTGTTTTACAAGTTGTTCTATACATTTTAATGCCACATCGGAAGAATTTATAATGTCATCGAATAAAAGAACTTTAGAACCCTCTATAAGCTGTCCTTCAATCTGTCTCTGCATACCATCGGCTTTTGGTTCCCGTCTTATATAGAGTCCCTTTACAGGAACTCCCCGGATATGACTTAAAAGTACAAGCTGAGAAACAAGGCACCCTGCGGCAACAGTCATACCTGCCACATAATCGGGGCGGTATCTGTCAATAAGAGGCATAAAAAGCTGTGAAACAACACAGGCATATTCAGGAGTAAGTATGGCTTCTCTCAGGTCAACAGTCCACCCTGCAGGGCTTCCGTCCATAAGAATACCCTGTCCCCATTTAATCGCATTATCCACTATTTCAGAATAAAGAATTTTTCTGTATCTTTCCAGTTCTTTTTCCGATGGTATTTTCATAAGAGCCCCCTTTTATTCATGATGCGTAAATATTCACTGGTCACTGGTCACTGCTCACTGCTCACTGCTCATTGCTCACTGCTATTTACTTCCTCTGTTTCCTCTTATTCTTCTTAATACTCATGACTGCTTCTATTTCGTCACCGTTTTTCTCTTCAAGAGCCTTTACGGCTTCTTCAGGAGTAACTTTGGTTCGTCTGCACACATAATCTATTTTTTCCTGATCATAAATCTTACCGTCTGAACCGGCGACAGGAGCAGGAGCAGAAGCAGGTTTTTCTTCAGGAGGCGGAGGTGGCGGTGCTTCCTGTACTTCTTCCGGTGGTGCTGATTTACGTTCTGCTTTTTTCTTTTTCTTCAGACTCATTACAGCTCTTGCCTGATCGCCATTTTCTTCTTCAAGGGCTTTCACTGCTTCTTCAGGTGTTATACCTTCAACTCTGGAACATATATATTTAATAGTCTCTTCGTCAGGACCTGTTTTAGCAGGAGGAGGTGCCACTTCTTCAGCCTTAACAGGAACAGCCCTGGTTTTTGCATCTTTCTCTTCTGCAGGCGCCGGCTCTTCTTTCTTCTTTTCCCTTTCCTGTCTTCGTCTGGCAGCCCTTTCTCTTGCACTTGATTTTTCTTCGTCTTTTGTTTCCGAAGAAGGTATAGTTTCTTCTATTTTCTGCTCCGGAGAAGGAGCCACTTCTCTTTTCCTTTCTCTCTTTACCGGTAATATATCTTCAGCGAGCGGTAAAGAACTATCATTTAATACCAGTGGTTCTACAGGCATAGTACCGAGATGTCTCAATGTCATTTCTATGTTCTTTCTGAATTCAAAGGTATCTTTTTCAATGAGTTCAAAAGAAATATTACAATAGAAATAAGAAAAGATAATAAGAATAAATATAATAGCAAAAGGGAAAATTAAAAAATTAACAAAAAATATAAGAAAAGGAACTAATATTAACAAAAATAACCAGATAGAAGGAAATGTAAATAAATCTTCTCCATTTTTACGAATAAAAAAAATGCCATTGACCAGTCTGGCCCAGAGGCTATCACCGGCATTAGTCTCATTTTCAGGAGGAACCATATCTTCATGTACTATGTCTTCGTCAATATTGATTTCCAGACCTTTTCTTTTCGAGGCAATGATTTCAATGGCCTTTAAAGAATCGCCCTGTGCCTGAATAAGAGCGTCTTTTGCTTCCTTATATCTTATGCCTGTTCCCCGGCAGATTCTGTCAAGGGCACGAAAATCCAGTTTTATTTTACCGGGATCAATTTCTTCCACAGAATATTTATCTACCGATTTTTTCTCTTCTCTGTCAAAATTCTTACCTGCAAACTTTTCATCGAGAGATTCCCTACCGGGTAGTAGAGAGGATAAATCCATATCAGGGAAAAGTTCCTGAATAACAGGTTTTAAACTCTTATATTTGACCTTACAGAGTTCTCTGAGTATTTCACCTGAGCTCTGGAATCTTTGATTTATATCCCTCTGTATCATCTTTATAATTATAGCTTCGAGGGATTTAGGTATATTTTCATTATATTTTCTTAAACCTGCCGGTTCCTTAAAACGTGCCGGATTCTGCCCTGTAAGCAATTCATAGAGAATAAGTCCGAGGGAATAAATATCAGATCTGAAATCTATATCTTCTCCTTTGATTTGTTCAGGAGAATGGTATGGGGTATGTTCACTGTCATCTTTAACCGGAGATAAACCTGTTTCTTCGTAAAGCTTTTTGAGACCGAAATTATTTAATTTTATGGTACCATTATTGGCTATCATTATATTATCAGGCGTCAGGTCACCGTGAAAAAAATAATTGCTATGGGCATAATCCAGAGCCTGACATATCTGAAAACCAAGCTGTACGGAATAAATGACAGGATCTTTAAGACTGTGTTCACATAAAAAATCTTTAAGGGTGAAACCGTCTACATATTCAAGGATGAGATAAAAGAAGCTGGATTCTGCACCGGCATCATAAAATTTAACTATATTTTTATGATTCAATGTATATAGAAACTGTATCCTGTCCAGAAAAAAATCCATGGCTTTTTCAGGACTTTCCTCTAAAATTTTTATAGTAACATATTTATCAAGTTTTCTGTCACGCCCCTTATAAATAGCGCCAAAACTATCGTGTCTCGCAGTTTTCTGAATTTCATATCTGTTCTGGATTAACCTTCCTACCATAAATTTCAACTTCTTTTTTTTCGACTGTGTCATAACTTTCGTGCAGGAACAGAGTTATGGCATTAATCTTCTTTATGCCGCTTAAAATTCAATGTTTCAAGATACCCCTGAAGTATTATTACAGCAGAAACCTTGTCTACAACCTTCTTTCTTCTTGCCCTGGACATATCTGCTTCTATAAGGGTTCTTAAAGCCTGTCTCGTAGAAAGTCTTTCATCAAAATAATCTATCTCTTTATCAGGAAACAATCCTTTAAGTGTTTCTCCAAAATCTGTAACTTTTTTGGCCTGAGGTCCCATGGTACCATCCATATTTTTAGGTAAACCCAGTATGACAGTGGAAACATCATGAAGTTCAATTATTCTCTTTAAACAGGCAAATATATCGGTACCATGACCAAGATTTATTACCTCCAGGGGATTGGCAATAGTTTTTGTAATATCACTCAGAGCCACCCCTATTCTTCTATCGCCTATATCAAGCCCTAAAATTCTGTTATTCATTTTCCTGTGCCTTTATCAAACAATCCAGCATTTCAATAGATTTTATATTTTTACCGAGATGATAAAACAATAAGTGTCTCAAAATCCATCTGCTTTCCCTGCAAATCCTGGTAGAAGGAGAGACTTTTTTCAGATTTACAGGGATTATGTTCTCCAGTTTTCCGAGAAATTTTATAGTTTCCGAAGAAACAGCAATATAACCGCTTAGTTCTCTTGCGGCACATTTCTCACAGAGAGTTCCTCCGAGAGAAACATAAAACTTCATAGTCCTGGTATCAGAAAAAACTCCGCATTTCTGACATCTGTCCAGGACGGGACTGAGCCCCAGAACTGTGAGGAGTTGTAATTCCATATAACGGAGAATGAGTTCCATATTATCTTCATACTCCAGAAGAGACAGGACAGACAGAACAAGTGAAAATAATTCAATATTTTCCTGCCCCGGCAATATGGAATGTTCCACAAGCTCAATAAAATAACTGGCACATGTAAGTTTTGTCAGGTCTTCTCTCAAACCGTAATGAGGATTGGAAACCTCTACCTGAGAAATTCCATCCATGCTTTTACCTTCTGACAGCATAAGATAGACATGAGAGAATACCTCCAGACTTCCGCTGAATTTGCTGGAAGGTTTCCTTACACCTTTTGCGACTGCATCAATTTTCCCGTACATAGGGGAAAAGAGAATATATATTCTGTCAGCTTCCCCTAAATTACGGGTTCTTAATATCACTGCATCTGTCTTATAAAGACTAATAGCCATCACCTTTAGCAGCTTTATTTTCCACTATGGCAACACTTGCGCTGGCACCAATTCTCGTTGCCCCTGCTTTTACCATTTCCATAGTTTTCTTATAATCACGAATACCGCCTGATGCTTTTACACCCATATATTTACCGACGACTTCTCTCATAAGAGCAATATCTTCAGCAGTAGCTCCGCCGGGGCCGAAGCCGGTAGAAGTTTTTACAAAATCAGCACCTGCTTCTTTTGAAAGTTCACAGGCTTTAATCTTTTCTTCACGGTTCAGGAGAGCTGTTTCCAGAATAACTTTAACGAGCCTTCCTCCTGCCGCATCTACTACTGATTTGATATCATGAAGGACTAGATTATAATCTCCTGCTTTGAGGGCACCTACATTTATAACCATGTCTATTTCATCTGCTCCGTTTGCCACAGCATCTCTTGTTTCCATTGCTTTTGTCACGGAAGTATCTGCTCCGAGAGGGAAACCTACTACGGTACAGACCTTTACCGGGCTTCCAGCCAGTAAATCCCTTGCAAGAGCGACATTGGTCGGGTTGATACAGACAGAGGCAAATTTATATTTCCTTGCCTCTTCACAGAGTTTTATTATTTCCTGTTTTGTTGCATCAGGTTTAAGAAGTGTATGATCTATGAGTTCTGCCAGATTTATTTTAATATCTCCCGACACTCCCGGTGAGGCTCCCACGCGGGTTGCTCCTGCTTCAACTATGGCTTCCACATTGGCAGTTATGCCCTGAACACAGAGACCGCATCCGCCGCATTCTCCTCCCTTTGACCAGGAACACATAAGACTCGAATTCTCCGGCACTTTTGATGACGTAAGTTCAGAAAGATGTTCTCTGAAATTCTTCAGAGGTACAAGTTCAACACCCAGGCTTCTGAGCTGGTCAAGTCTTGCTCTGAGTCTGGTATCGAGTCGAGAATTGGTGCAAATACTTTCTGTTGATGACATAGAAAGGGATAAAAAGATACCATCGGGAGCACATACGACTTTTTTCCCCATATAAAGAGCCTGAAGCACTATTTTACTTATAAAAGTATCACCTATAAGAGATGAAATTTTAAAAGCATCGGACATAGTCAAAACAGGTATAATAACAGTCTTTACCTCTTTGACCATATTAAAAATCTCTTTCGTAACATCTTTTTCTACATTTTTCACATGGGGATTAATTTTCCTGAGACCTTCTTCTCCCAGTTTTTCCCTTGCTTCTTTAGATATAGCCCAGGCACAGTTACAGTCCTGGCCAACCATAGCTCTGAGGGTTTGAAAAGCTTCATCGAAACCTTCTTCTCCTCCTCCAAGGACAACAAGTCCTCCGGGAGGATTTACTGAGGTCCGGTCAGGCTTTACAGAAGGAGTGCCTGTCTCAAGTTTATTTACTACTTCTTTAGTTATGGCTTCAACTAATTGTTTTAAATCCATATCCACCTGGTTACACCTGCCTTTTTTAGTTCGTCACGCATAAAGCGTAACGGGAGTTATATAAGATTCGTGACGCGTAACGCGTGATAAGCTGTTATCCTTTAACATGCTTTCTTTCTACATCCATTATTTTGGCAACCCTTCTTGAATGCCTGCCACCTTCAAAATCAGTAGAAAGCCATGTAGATACAATTCTTTTTACTAATTCTTCTCCTGTAACTCTACTGCCAAGGGTAAGGACATTTACGTCATTATGAGCCCGTGAATTCCAGGCGGTAAAACAGTCATAACAGGCAGAAGCGCGAATTCCCGGCACTTTGTTGGCTGTTATGGCACTTCCGCATCCTGCACCGTCAATTATAATTCCAAGGGAGCCATTTTCTTTACTTACAGTAGATGCCACAAGGAAAGCAATATCAGGATAATCTACAGGATCTTTACTGTAAGTTCCATAATCAGTTACTTCATGACCGAGTGTTTTTATATATTTCTTTAAAACTTCTTTAAGGTCAAAACCTCCATGATCACTGCCAATTATTACTTTCATAATAAAGACAACCTCTCAGTTAAAATTTAAATTTTTTCGGAAGAATTTTTTCCACTTCTTCATGAGGGCGGGGAATGACATGAACCGATATAAGTTCCCCCACTTTTCTTGCAGCCTCCGCTCCTGCATCTACTGCAGCTTTTACCGCTCCCACATCTCCTCTTACTAGGACTGTTACATAGGCAGAACCTATTCTTTCTTCACCTATTAATTCCACATTGGCAGCCTTGACCATTGCATCTGATGCCTCAATGGCTCCTATAAGACCTTTTGTTTCAATCATACCAAGAGCTAAAATACTCAATGAGAACACCTCTCTTTATTATATAAACAGTCAGAATACTGTCTACAGATAACTTCAATCAGGGTATATACATTCTATATATACTTCTTTTTCCCTTCCCCTTAAATTTAATATAAGAAAAATACAATAAGATTAAATTTTATATAGATAATATTAAAAAAATATGTTAAAATTAAAGATAATATAATAAGTTATTTTATGGGAAGTACATAAAAATAGTCATTAAATTCTATTTTACAGGCTGTTTTATACATTCAATAATGAAATATTAGATGACGACTAACAGGAAAATACTTATATTTCCAGAGAAAGAAGTTTTATTTTACTTTCAGGAGATTTTCATGTCATACTCCATAATAAAAGGCGGTAAATTTATTACTAAAAGAACATGTAATAACAGCAGCAGAAAAGGCTTCAGCCTGACAGAAATAGTCCTGGCTGTGGCATTATTAGGTCTCGTACTGGTTATAGTATGCAGTGTATTTTTCAAGGCATTAATGGGAATAAAAAGAGGGCAGACAGGGGGAACTGCCATGTATATAATAGGTAAAAAAATTGATGAAGTTAAGAGTGTTGATCTCGGGAAAACAGGCGGAATTGATATTAAAGAACTCTATCAGCACATAGAAGGATACGACCCTCCCCCTGCAGATCTGGGGGAAAAATATTTAAGCTGGAACACAACAGAGTTTTCAGAAAAAATTATAACAGGTAAAGAAGGCACTAAAGGTGAGTATGAATTTACAATAGAAATAAAAAACTATTATGAAGGTGCTACAGCAATAGAAGATTTAAAAAAAGTTACAGTAGAAGTAAAATGGCTTGATAGTCTTCAGGGAAAGAAAAGAAATCTGAAAGTAGATACTTTTCTGGCAAGAAAGGCCTATTAAAAATGTTAAAAAATACATGTGCTCATACGTTATCGGAAGTAATAATATCTATTGTTATTTTTTCTCTCATTATGGCCGGTGTCTATTCGGCAATAGACATAGGGTTTAAAACCTGGCAGTTAGGGGAGGTAAAAACAGATTTTTACAGCAGAGCAAAGGTTATATTGACCTATATAACAAGAGATTTCAGGTATTCCAACTGGATAAGTACGAAAATAGACAATGACGGAAATCCTGACTCGTTAAATGAATATATAGTTTTCGAAAGTCCTTTTAAAGATGATGGTTCTATTGATATTGAACCTAAAAATGGGAAGCCTCTGTGGCAGAAATATATGTATTATTACATATATCCTTCCGTAGCAAAAGAACCGGGAGCTCTAAAGAGAACACTCTACTGCAGAACAACTGCCAGAAATCCTAAAAACTCCACTCCACAGCCTCTGGCTGCTATTTCTTCTGCCTATCTTGGAGATTCAAACATATCTGATACAAATCTCAGGGTAATAGGAAAAGAGATATATGAAATAGATTTTGAACAGTTAGGTACAGGCCTGATCATAAAAATTAAATTTAAAGCCAATATTTCAAAGCAAAAGTCTGTTATGTTTGACAATAAAAACGTAACAGAAATAATAGAATTAAAAGCATCTGTAATACCGGAAAATTAATCAGGAGGTGTATGTTTTAATGAGAAAAAAAAATATGAAAGCTATTGTGCTTATAAGTTTACTGTTACTTTTAATGGTGCTCATACTTATGTCTGTATCCATGATAACTATGAGCAGCAATTTTTTATCTCTTGTAGGTACCAGTGAAACCAGGACCAGAGCATTAATTTCTGCCTATGCAGGTATTGATTATGCTATATGCAAATTGAACAGAGAACCGGACTGGGGTGTTAAAGATCTGGATTTTATTCCTTCATCGTCATCTATTCCTGTGCCTGATTATCTTCCGGGATACAAAGTAGATACAAAGGCAGGAGCATATGCAGGTTTAACAGAATCAGAATTTTTTATAACCTTCGGTAATTCGTACAATCCTTCTTCAACATCTTTAAGTTCATACAGTTCATATTCAAAATATCACTCTGTAAATAACCTATTTAACACATCTGCTGCAGGAGATGTGCCTCCCTATAGTGCAAAAATTATATCCATAGGGAAATGTGGCAATTCAGTAAAGGTAGTAAAAGCCTTTTTAACCCGTTCCGATTTTTATCCCTATGCAATAAATTCAGAATCTTCACTTGTATTTGTAGAAGGTACCTATAATATAAAAGGAGATAATTCAACAGGAGACCAGGGTGACATATATTCTTCCTGGGCCGGTGATGATACGGATCAATTCAGTATAAGAGCAGATGGAGGCGTAAAGAAAATATCCTGCAATAACGGAATATTGCTTGGTAAAGGCCCTATAAGTATTGCTCCCGGCAAACTGGATAATAACACAAGCTCCAAGGAAAGATGTATTCCGGAATTATATCTCAGTAAGATTGACGTATCTGAGATATTAGATAATGCCAGTAATCATCAATATGGAGCATATACTCAGATAAATCCGGGTATGGTAACCATCCGGGAAATGCCTCCTCCGCCTCCCAACCCTCCTCCTTCACCTTTAAGTTCAGAAGAAAGTAATCTCCTGAGTCAGCTTCAGGGTAACTTGATAGCTGACGCAGCAAATGACACCACTACAAACGGGCCTCCTATCAGTAAAAATGGTTCCGGCAATATTACAAAATACAGTAATCCTGAATATAGCAAGTTTGTAATAGACGGCGGTGGTACAGGGTTTGAAACAGTAGCTGCTTTTGATACATCTCAAATGAGCAATCCATTAACAAGAGGTGTTATTAAACTTAATTCTGATATTTTTATTGGTAATGCCGGCATAGATGATGGAGATAGAAGCCAGTATTTATATGATTCAACATTCACATCAAAGGCAAACAGCCCTGGAGGTAATAATATATTCAGAATATTCCGTGACGGTTCATCAGATCTCTTCAAAATGTATAAATATGCCTATATCTATACATACACAATGGATCTTACTTATTATCCTCCTGAAGAGAATCCCATATATAAAACTGATCCGAATACAGGTAAAAAATATATAGATGGATATACTCATATAGATGCAAAATCTACCAGTTCTCATTCATCTATAAGTGACGGAGGTACAAACAGTCCCTACGCTCAGGAAATAAATTATATTAAACTGGATCTCAACGGTCACAATATATACTCCAGATCCCATTTAATCCTTGGCGTTGAAATTATAGGAACAGGAAGGATTATAGCAGACGGGAAAATAGCCTGTCTTTTCGGGAAAAACAGCAATCAAATAACCTGTATAAGCAGAGATGACCTTGATGTAGAGCTTTCAAATAATTTCGTAGATTCAAATAATAAAGGTTTTTATTATGCAGGAGATGATTTGAATATAAGGCCTATGAAATCAGACAGTCTCCTTGCATCGGGAACTGCAGGAAATCCCATCGGTACAAGAGAGATAATGCATTACCCTCCGGGATACAGACTCAATAACAGTGACGAAATAATAATCGGTAATTATAATTCCGGTACGAATGATTACGAAGGCAACGGGATTAAAGCGGAAACGAAATCACACAAAGGTTATATTACTGTAACGGGCTGGGATTCTACAAATGGGAACAGTACTATTCTGGATGTGGCTATACAGATGCGTCACAATAAAAACCAGCAGATAGAAATTCCCGAATTGTCAAAAATTCTGGTACCTTCATCCGGTTCAGGGAATGCAGTAATTGTAGATCCAAACGATATTGACATTACTGCTACAACAGGTATATCTACATCAATACTGAATACCATTTCATCACTTATTCAGGGGGAATTCAATACCAGTGATATACGTTACTATAACGCAGTTCTCAATTCAACTTCAGTTGCTTTAAACAGTTTTTCCAGTGATTATGGTTCCAATTATCAAAATGTAAGCCCCATAGACGCAGGCTCTCAGGAAGGAGAAATATATTTAATCCAGAACAGCAATTATATGGAACATATTCTGAATATTGAAAGAACCAATTTTAAAGTTCGAAAGGTTTCATGTATAGAAATGGAGTGATTTAACTCCACAATCTTTCCCTTATACTATGATGGGGATATGGAATTACGACACTTTCGGCAATCAGATCTTCACCTGTTGCACTCTCAAGGGCTGCCTTTACTGCAGATTGAACAGCTCCCACATCACCTGTAAGGAATACAAACCCTTTCCCGCCGAGTCCCCTGGCTATTCTTATTTCTATTAATTTTACCGTAGCAGCCTTTACCGCCGCATCTGCCGCTGTTATGGCAGACACTATCGAATAGGTTTCAATAACTCCCAGTGACTGTATTTCCGGGACTTCCACAGTAGCCGACATGGCAGGAATTACTTCACGGTGAATACTGGGAATAACAGTACTGTTAATCCAGAAACGTCCTGCTATCTCACGTCCTGCATTAACCGAAGTTTCCACTGCTCCCACGTCTCCGGAGATAATAATCACATATTTTCCCGGACACACAGGTGCAGAAACAACCATATTCACTGTAGCTGCCTTCATCATGGTATCCCATGCGTTAATTCCTCTTGCCACACTGTTAAATTCTATAATTCCTATTGCATTATTCATTTTTAGTTTTCAGCTTTCAATCGTGACGCGTGACGCGTAAAGCGTGACGCGTGGCAGGTAATACCTGATCCTTGTCGAGAAGCTACCTTTCTTTTATAATAATTGAATTTTTTGTAATTTCCGTAACGACTCCCGATATACTGGCATGATAGCGGGAACCGATAGAACCTTCCGGAATTTCCGCAATTACGTCTCCCCTGGAGACCTTATCCCCTGTCTTCACTACCGGCAGCGAAGGTGCTCCTATATGTTGTTTTAACGGTATGATAACCTTTGAAGGGGTATAAGTTAAATCAGAGAAAGGAGCATCATGTTCAAGTCTTAAGAGATCCAGTTGAGACAATATTCTCTTTACAGGTAACTTGTGTTCTTCCCTGAGATTATCCGGAGACAGGTCTTTTTTTCTGTGAGGATTTTTTATTCCTCTTCTGAACATATCCTGTTTCAGTTCCATAAAAACTTTTTTAGGTGAAAGACCCATAAAGCATGCTATTTCACAGACAGAACATTCGACACACAGAAAAGCCTGTGTATGTTCAATAACAGGTTTACCTAAAAATATACTCCTCATAACCTTATGAGGTTTAAGACAATGGCCGAGCATATGTCTCGGACACATATCTGTACAGACTCTGCAGGAGCAGCAGACTTCCGCAGCCAGTCTCCTTACGGTTTTCTGCCTTTCCGACATATGAAGGGCAAATTTATGGTCAGACGAAAGCACTATAAGACCACTCGTAGTTTTGGTAACAGGCCCGTCAATATCTTCTGCGACCTTTCCCATCATAGGGCCCCCTGAGACTACAACAAAATCTTTCACTGTCGCCCCTCCTGCAACAGCTATAGCCTCTCTTATGGAAGTTCCTACAGGCAGTCTGACTGTAACAGGTTTTTGAACTTCTCCCGTAATGGTAAGAGGTCTGTCTGTTACAGGCAATCCTTTTAAGGAATCTGCTACATTAAGGAGGGTATTTACATTATTTACAACAACTCCGACTTCAAGGGGGATACCGCCTTCGGGGACTATTCTTCCCGTAACATCATAAACCAGAACATGTTCATCACCGGCAGGATAATAGTTTTTCAGCAGGTGAACTGTTATAGGAACAGAGAAACTAACGGTTTTCAGTACATTTTCGATAGAGGAAATAGCTTTTTTATATTTTCCTTTAATCCCTACAATACCTCTTGAAGCACCTGTAGCAATACATGCAAGCTCAAGTCCTTCGAGGAGTTTTTTAGATTCTCTGGCAGCCAGTTGCTGATCAACTCTGAGGAGCGGTTCGCATTCTGCGGCATTAACTATTACAGTATCAACATGTCCATTATATTTTACATAGGTCGGGAAACCTGCCCCTCCGGCTCCGACAATACCTGCTTCTCTTACTGATTTTTTTATTTCTTCTGGAGTATACAAAAGATCTCACCTTTAAAGTCGTGATGCGTGATGCGTAATGCGTAATTAATCACGCATCACGCATTACGCATTACGCTTCACGTATTAAATAATTCTAAAATAATCTACCAGAGTACACCGTCTCTGTCTTGTAAAGGTTCTTGCAGAAGTAAGTCCTTCTCCTGTAGGAGAGGCTATTGTAAAAGTAGTATGTCCCTCTCCTCCCATACCGAGTCCTGCAAAGGTAGGAGCATTTTTTACAAAGATTGTTGTATTTACTACAGAGGCCATAAGGCTCAGGTGTTCCACATTTCTGGAATGCATTGCAGATGTATGATAAAAACCATGTTCTGCCTTTAATGACCAGGAAAGGGCCTCTTCAAAAGAATCAAATCTGGAAAAAGGAATTACAGGCATAAGCTGTTCCATCATGACAAGAGGATGAGACGGAGGAACTTCTGCGATCAAAATTTTTGTATCTTCAGGTACTCTGAGACCAATAGAGTTTGCTATTACGGAAGCATTTCTTCCTACAAATTTTCTGTTCGGCATTGAGAAACCGTGAGGATCTTTCCCTGAAACTACCTGTTCCATAAGTTTCTCTAAATCTCTGGAACTCAGTTCATAAGCGCCCTGGCGGCACATTTCCGATTTCAAATGGTCTGCTATCTTTTTTAAGGCAAAAATCTCTTTTTCCGCAATACACACAATATTATTATCAAGACCTGCGCCGAGAATTATATCTCTTGCTGCAGACGGTATATCTGCGGTTTCATCCACCACTACAGGAGGATTTCCCGGCCCTGCTGCTATAACCTTTTTACCTGATTTCATGGCAAGGTCAACCACCGCCGGTCCGCCAGTCACGACAAGAAGTCTTACCTTTGGATGTTTCATAAGAGTCTGGCTTGCTTCTATGGACGGTTCAGTCACTGTTGTAACGAGATCTACAGGGCCTCCGACAGACTGTATGGCACCGTTCAGAAGTTCCACAGCTTTCTGGCTCACACCTTTTGCAGCCGGGTGGGGACCGAATACGACGGAATTACCTGCAGAAATCATACTTATACTGTTATTTATTATGGTTTCTGTCGAATTAGTGGAAGGTGTTATACTGCCTATAAGTCCGTAAGGAGCCATTTCAACAAGAGCGAGACCTCTGTCTCCCGTATAAGCAGTAGAAGAAAGATCTTCCACACCGGGAGTTTTATCTATGGCAAGGAGATTTTTATTTATCTTATGATCTACCCTTCCCATACCTGTTTCAGCAACGGCAGCTTCAGCCATAAATTTAACATGAGTTCTCATGACTCTTCTTATCTGTTCAATTATTTCTTTCCTTTTCATTACACCTAGTTTAACAAGTTCTTTCTGGGCATTATAAGCTGCATCTATGGCATTATCCATGGTATCATATATACCTGTTCCTGTATTTTTGCTGCCTGAGCTTACTGGTTTACTATCAGTAAGCTTTTTAAGAACTTCTTCAACTATGAAATTTACTTCTTTACGATCGAGTTTCATATAATATTAGCTCCTCTCATTAGTTATAAGAATCGTGACGCGTGACGCGTGACGCGTGACGCGTAACGCGAGGACTATCAGGATAAAATTTACAGTTTAAATTTTCAGAGGGAATTTTGAAAGTTTAAATTTTAAACTATTTAAAGAAAACTCTAAAAATCTAAACTCTAAACTTTATTTCTATATTTTTTTCTTTTGCAATATCTCTGGCCAGAGGGGTTATTATAGAATTACCCGATACTTCCATAAGATTTTTCCCTGACATTGCAATTGAAAGGACATCTTCTTTAGTAATAACTTCTTTCCCTTTTCTTTCCTGTCTGAGAGGCATTTTTTCCGGTACTGCAAATTCACTTTCCACTGAAGTTTTGAGAGACGAAAGATTTATAAAGTTAATTCCCCATGAAGCAAGTCTTTTGCCATAGTTTCTGATAATGTCATAAAAAGCAGAAGGCCCTTCAGACAGGCCTGCAGTTTTCCTCATCTGGCAGTCAGGGCAAAATCCGTCTCTTACAATCACAATCTTTATTCCTCTCTGAAGTGCTTCAAGAACAATCCACTCTACAGTCATTTGAGGCGTAATACTTGCGATACGGCTGAGATTATAGGGAGAACACAGTGGAACAAAAACAAGTTTTATACCTGCAAATATTTCGGCTGAGAGTCTGTTTACCTGATTGCACATATAAAATTCGACAGAACTCTTCTCAAACTGTTTTTCTACCATATCCTGGTCTTTTCCATCTGCTACAAGAACTGTTCTGAAACTATGACAGGAAGAGAGTTCCCGGACTTCTGCACAGGTTTTTTCCCATGTTACCGGTTCATAAGACAGAGGCACAAGAACTGCCGGTAAAGAAGCAGATAAAGGTTCTTTATCTTTTCCCTCAAGACGTCTCAGTACTTCTTTAGTAATTTCTTCTATTAAACTATTTAAATAATCTGACTCCATAATCTCTGAATAAAATTCGCGACGCGTCACACGTCACGCGTGACGCGTCACGATCCTTTATTATAAATTGGTTTTTTTCTTCTTTTCACCTTCGCCTTCAGCCGGTGCATCACCTCTATATTTAATAGGGAGAACATCATCAAGGTCCGGATGAGGTCTTGGAATTACATGAACAGATACCAGTTCTCCAACCTTTCTTGCTGCTGCAGCTCCTGCGTCTGTAGCTGCTCTTACTGCTGCCACATCACCTCTTACGAGAGCAGTTACAAAACCGCCTCCGATTTTTTCATAGGCTACAAGTTTCACATTGGCAGCTTTCACCATAGCATCAGATGCCTCTATCATGGCAACAAGTCCTTTAGTCTCAATCATTCCTAGTGCTTCTAAATTCAGGGTAGTCACCCCCTTTCATAAATAAGCTTTTAGCTCTTAGTAAATTTCTTTAAATCAAATTAAATTCAGCTAATAGCTAACCGCTAATAGCTAAATTAATATTTCTACAGAATCTCCGTTTTTTATAAAACCTGCATTTGCTTCATCTATATCTATATGCATTTCCAGGCTGTACTGACTGTTCACCCTTACGAGAACGCTGTCAAAAATCAGACCTCTGTCACCGGAAGTTTTCACCTTTACATACTGTTTATCAGAAAGTCCGTATCGTGCTGCATCTTCAGGAGTCATATGTATATGGCGCCATGCACATATTACTCCTTCTTTAATGGTAACAGAGCCTTTCGGACCCACAATAGACATACCGGGACTTCCGGCAGTATCGCCGGAATCTCTCACAGGAGGTTTTACACCGAGTTCAAAACCGTCTGTCAGAGAAATCTCCACCTGTGTTTTTGATCGTTCAGGCCCCAGGATTCTCACTTTTGTTTTAACTCCTGCAGGCCCTACAAGTGTTACCATATCTTCTGCAGCGTACTGTCCCGGCTGGGACAGGTCTTTAAATTTTTTCAGTTCATACCCTTCACCGAATAAAATATCCAGGTCCTTTCGTGACACATGAATATGTCTGTTAGAAACTCCGACAGAGATTTTATTTTTTCCCGTGTCTTTATGTCCCATGTAATTTTTCACAACCTCTTCTACAACTGATTGAATAAATTGTGCATCCATAAAAAAGCCCTCTGAGTTATCGTAACGCGTGACGCGTAAAGCGTGACGCGAGGATTGTATAAATCTGTTAAAAAGATAATTCTATAAATTTCAGGCTTTTCCTGCTCAGCTTATAACAGGTAAGAAAAATGTATTTTTTTACCACTCATTCATCATGAAAAATCTTCGATTTTTTTCAATAAAACCATGGGGTCAAAAGGTTTTTCCAGGTAATCGTCAAAACCGCGTTCTTTTATTTCCGAAAGAGGCATTTTTTGAGCGCTCATAGCTATAACAGGTACAGTTTCAGAAAAGGTTTTTATTTCCTCTAAAGCTTCATAACCATTAAGGCCGGGCAATGTTAAATCCATAAAAATGACATCAGGTTTTTCTTCTTTTGCCATTTTTACTCCTGTAGCGCCATCTTTAGCAACAATCAGGTTATACCCGTCGAGCATGAGGCACATCATTTTCACAAGCATAGGTTCATCTTCTACAATCAATATTTTTTTATTCAACAAAATCTCTCCTGAATTTGTATCGTAATGCGTAATGCATAATGCGTGATGCGTGATGCGTATTTTCACCGGTACCGGGCGACCACAGGGGGTCGCCCCTACGACTCACGATTCACCGGTCACTGCTCACTGATTAATATCCCCAGCCTTTAAGTATTTTCTCGCTGCTGCGCCATTTTTCTTTTACTTTAACAGTAAGTTCAAGATAAACTTTTGTTTTCAGAGTTTCTTCAATAGATTCTCTGGCCATAGAGCCTATATTTTTCAGCATAGCTCCTTTTTTACCTATTAAAATACCTTTCTGACTGTCTTTTTCAACATATATAATAGCAGATATAAAAAGAAGTTCACCTTCTTTTTTTTCTGTAATTTCAGTAACCCTAACTGCTACGGAATAGGGCACTTCCTGATGTGTGACAAGAAGGATTTTTTCTCTTATCAACTCGGAAATAATAAAATCTTCTTCCTGATCTCTTATATCTTCAGGAGGATAATAGGCAGGCCCCGGAGACAGTACTTTATATATTTCATTCAGAAGTACATCGCAGTTATCCCCTTTAAGTGCAGAGAGAGGTATAATTTCTTTAAAAGAGAATTTATCTTTATAATAATCTATTAAAGTCAGGACTTTTGACCTATCTTCAAGAAGATCTACTTTATTAAGAAGTAAAAATACAGGTTTTACTTCTTCTTTTCCTGGCATCTTCAGATTGGAAGAAAGCCATCGAAGCACAAATTTATCTTCAGGCCCTGTTTCTTCTGTCGCATCTACAAGAAGCAAAACAAGATCAACTCCGTCAATAGCTTCTGTGATATGGCGTGACATTCTCTTTCCCAGAAGGTCTTTTCCCCTGTGTAATCCCGGTGTATCAATGAAAACAATCTGCATTTTTTCAGTAGTAAGTATGGCTTTGATATTATCTCTCGTAGTCTGAGGCTTTGAAGTAACGATTGATACTTTACTTCCTATAAGATTATTTAATAAAGTAGATTTTCCGACATTGGGAAGACCTACGATTGTAAGAAAACCGGATTTAAATTCGTCCATATAATTCCTTTCGATAATAAAGTTTAAAGTTATCCTGCAGTGGCGAGGCAATGCCTCGCCACTACTATAAACTATTTCATTCAAGTTTATTCTTATCCACTACAAAATCACCTTTCACGTTTCCTTCTCCTTCAACTGTTTCTTCTTTTACGTGCAGGGTCATTTTGTCACATGTCATCCACGAACCGTCATCTCTTTCGAGTTTCACATTATTTTCCATCAAAATAGTCTGGGGGTCTTCCGTATAGGTAGCCTTATCACAGGATACATGTTTATCACCCTGGTCTACCCTGACCTTTCCGGAAGCGGTGCCTTTTCTGGGTTTTTCCCAGAAAAACTCAAGGGAATCACAGTAAAGATTAACAGGACCACCTTTAATAGGCTGATCTCCCTTTTTATTTTTCTCCTGAACTATATGAACATTTCCTTCCCATATACCTCTTTTTTCTTCATAATAAACAGTTACCTTATCAGATGTAATGATTGTCCCCGGTCTGGTAAATTTTACATTTTTATTTGCATATGCTTCTTTCGTTTTAGAATTATAAACAGCTTCATCAGAGGTAAGAAGGCCATCTTTCTGCTGAATATTTACATTTCCCCAGAAGCGGAACATTTTCTTATTATCGTCGCCTGAGAGATTGTCAGAAGATATCTGAACACGGGACTTTTCTTCACCGTCCCTGACAGACGAAGAAGGCGGCCCTGCAGGAGGCGGAGCAGAAGGAACGGCAGGAGGTGTGGCAGGAGGAACTACAGAAGGCGGAGCAGAAGGAACTGCAGAAGGCAGAGCAGAAGGAACTGCAGAAGGCGGAGCAGACTGTCCCTGAGATAAAGCTATATTCAAAGAAAGAAAAATAATAAAAGCAAGAAAAAAAAATAAACTTAAAAGGTTTTTTCTATATAGATACAATAGACTTTACTCCTAACATAATTTCGTGACGCGTGACGCGTGACGCGTGACGCGAGGATTGACCGTAAACAGGAAGAAATTCGATAAGAAATATATAAATCCTTGCCGGTAATAAATATTCCTCACCTATTTATATGAGAATCGTCACAGGTAACGCGTGACGGGAGGAACGAATTCTCATACTTCGTTGTTAGTAGAAATTTCTCCTGATTGCACCAGGCCAATTCTTTATAAATTTCTAATTATTTTTTTGCAATTTTTATGCCAAAAAAAATCATCTCCTGAAATTAAGGAATAAAAATTAAGTACCTCTTCTTCATATATATTTGTTGAACCCGTTACGATTATCAGAATCAGTTATTTAATTCTCATTCCCCGTAGAGATGACCGACACACCGCAAAATATTCCTTATACAAGGATTAAAGGTGTTAAGAGTGACTAACCCCAGCTTAAGTATTAAATAAGGCAGAAGTTTAAACGACCCTTATTCAAGGATAATCTGATAAAATCTCTTCACACTTCACTATTCACGACTTTATATATTCCCGTAAATAATCTTCTGCTTTTTTCAATTGAATATCTTCTTTTTCACCGATTTTGCTGGAATCCATTTCCACTTTAATATCAGGCTCCAGACCTTTTTTATCTATATTCTTTCTATCAGGTGTCATATAATAAGCAGTAGTAATCTTTATAGCTCCACCGCCTCTGTCCAGTTCATAGATGGTCTGAACTTTACCTTTTCCAAAGGTTTTTACACCGATAATGACAGCTCTCTTAGAATCCTGAAGTGCTCCTGCAGTTATCTCAGAGGCACTGGCACTGGATTCATTCACAAGAACTGCCAGAGGTACAGATTTATGTACCGATCCATATGTATTGTAGGCATTTTCCTCTTTCCTGCTCTTTATATAAACAACTACGGAATTGGGGGGCATAAATTTGCTGCAAACATCGAGGGCTGCAACGACATAGCCTCCTCCGTTATTTCTCAAATCCAGGATATATCCTTTTGCGCCGGACTTTTCCAGTTCTTTAAGTGTTTCTTCCAGTTCTTTGTTAGTCTCTTCCCCGAAAACACTTAATTTTATATAACCTATTTTATCCTCTGTCATAGAACTTTCCACACTGCTCACATGAATTTTATCCCTTACAATCTCAACATCCAGAAGTGCATCCAGGTCTTTCCTTTTTATAAAGAGATGTACAACAGAGCCCCTGGGACCTCTGAGCAGATCTATAACTTCATCAATAGAAAGTCCCTTTGTGGATATACTGTCAATTTTAACGACTATATCACCTTTTTTAATACCTGCTCTTTCAGCAGGAGTATTCTTCATAGGTTCAACTACTGTAAGTTGATTTTCATTATTTTTATCAACTTCAATAAGAACTCCTATGCCATAAAAGTTTCCGCCCTTGAGGGAAGAATTAAACCTTTCATATTCATCTTCATCAAAATAAACTGTATAAGGGTCATTCAAACTGTCAATAAGTCCGTTTATAGCTGACCTTACAATATTGTCTCTCCCCACTTTTTCTCCGTAAATTTCCAGAATCTGAGAGAGATTTTTACGATAAACACATATCTGAACATCAACATTATCATCGTAAGGCAATTCCAGGAGTTTAGATGCTTCGGCAGGAAGGATCTTCTTAAGTTCTTTCATGGAACCGGTCATCATAGATTTCACATCTATATCCGATACAAATTCTTTCTTTACCAGATAAAAGATCTCATCTATAGAAGAAAGGGATAATTTCGGACTCTTTTTCTGTTCCTTCTGTTCCTGTGATGATGACACATCAAATTTTACCACTGAAAAGAGGAATAAAAAAGTAATAGCCAATATAAAGAAATTTCTTTTTACAAGCACTTCACAAAACTCCTCCCATAAAACTGGTCGGTTGTTATATTATAATTCATTTTTTAAGAAGGTTCAAGTACTATAATCAGGCATAACACGTCACGCATGACGCCTGACGGGAGAAGGCATTTACCTGTTTTTCCCTGAAATTTTCCCGGGCGACAGATTCCTGAAATGCGATGAAATAACAACTATTACAGGAATAGTCAGTTCTTTTTTTTTCATTATAAAAGAAAGTTTTTTATTTATTTCATCCCAGTTATATCTGGAAGATATGTGATATAAGACCAGGCTCTTTACCTGTGCGTCCTGGGCCACATTAATCGCTTCCTCAAGGGTTGAATGAATATCATATTTTCTCTCTTCATTATCAATAAAGCTTGCCTCATGCATAAGAACTTCTGCGCCCCTTACATCATCAGGACATACTGGCATAGAATCTCCTACATAACTTAAAATAATATATTCATAATTCTCAGTAATAAAAGACTTTCCGGCATGATTTAAAATCATTTTAATCTGCTCATCTGACATATTACGTTTTTTCAATTCTTCAGTTAAATCTTCTCTCCTGAATTCTTTATTTAAGAGACACCTCAGGTGTTCCGTATTAACCTTCTTTTCTTCTAATTCTTCTAACAGTGGTTCTGTTATTTCTCCGTAGTCTTTAACAAGTCTAACGATTTCTGACTGAGGACATTCCAGAAATTTCTTTTTTAATCTTGATCTTTTCTCCAGAAGATTATAGCCAAGTGTAAGATGTCCCCTGGCATGATCTGTCGGGAAGCATCTTATAAATCTATTTTTAGCTTCAGAATCAAGATGTACTTCATCGTTTTTATCGAGAGGATGCCATGTAAGGTCATAAGTAAGATTATAGCAGCATTTTCTTATATAATCCTTTTGAAGCTCAATAAAATTATCATTTTTCGGATAATATACTGCCAGAGGTTTTGTCTTATCACCCATGGCAGAATTTCTTGTAAGAACAATACCTGCGAGACCTCCTATATGATCATAGTGGCCATGGCTCAAAAAGACATTTTTTATGCCAAAAATCTTATTACCCAGCGTAGTGCTTACGCCTTCCCCTGCATCAAAAAGAAATCTCTCAGCTTTGTAGTAAAACCAGGTAGAATACATGGCTTTAGAATAACCTGTTAAATTATCTATAACATCATTGGCAAGACTCATTTTCAGTTATCAGTGAGCAGTGAGCAGTGACCAGTGACCAGTTATCAGTGACCAGTTATCAGTTATATTACCATACACTGATTACCGTTCACTTCTCACTTTTCACTTTTCACTTTTCACTTTTCACTGATTAAATTTTCACCATCTTTCTGTGCCAGTTCCAGGCAGTTTCTATTATATTGTAGATATCTTCAAAAGCCGGTTTCCAGCCGAGTTCTTTCTTTGCCCTCTCTGAACTGGCTATAAGAACAGGCGGATCTCCCGGTCTTCTTTCTATTTCTTTACAGGAAATATCCTTACCTGTTACTTTTCTTGCAACTTCTATTATTTCCTTCACAGAATTACCTTTTCCTGTACCGAGATTATAAACAGAACTTTCTCCGCCTTCAGATAATTTCTTCAATGCAAGTATATGAGCCTCCGCAAGGTCCAGGATGTGTATATAATCCCTTACACATGTTCCGTCTTCCGTTTCATAATCATTGCCGTATATTTTAATATTTTCCCTTACACCTGCCGCAGCATCAAGAACAAGCGGTATAAGGTGCGTTTCAGGGGAATGATTTTCCCCTATTCTTCCTTTCGGATCTGCTCCTGCTGCATTGAAATATCTCAGAGATATATATTTCAATCCGTAAGCTCTGGCATAATCCCTGAGAATATGTTCGAAAACAAGTTTCGTATATCCGTAGGTATTTATAGGTTCAGTGGGATGTTCTTCTGTTATCGGAATATGAAGGGGATTACCGTAGGTGGCGGCACTGGATGAAAAAATAATCTGCTTCACACTGCATTCTACCATAGCTTTTAAAAGGTTAAGTCCGTTTACCACATTTTCATAATAATATTTCTGAGGATTTTCCATAGATTCTCCTACATAGCATTTCGCCGCAAAGTGAACGACACTATCTATGGAATAACGTGTCATAGTATCTTTCAGACAATCAATATCGGAAAGTTCTCCTTCTACAAACTCCCCTCCCAGGATTGCTTCCCTGTGTCCTTCCGAAAGATTATCATAGGTAACGGTATTATAAGCTTTATCCAGTAGTAAACTTACCGTATGAGAGCCTATATATCCTGCTCCTCCTGTTACAAGTATATTTTTCAAATATATTTCTCCTCTCTGTAAATCGTGACGCGTGACGGGTGACGCGTAAAAATCTCGTCCCCTGTCTATACAATTTCTTTCATTACGCATTACGTTCCCTTAAAACGCTTCTCCTCCATGAGCCATGGAAAACTCCTGTAAAGATTGCATTTTAACTTCTCTTCCCGAATGTTTTATTGTATTTATATATTCACGGGAAAAATTTTTTCTCAGATAATTTGAATAGCTATTTATAAAATCAAAGACAGAAAGTTTTATAGAATCGGCTATTGACGATATTTCTTCCCAGACAAATTCAGAACATACTACAGGAGTAAATAATTCTTCATAATTCTTCCTGAACCTCTCTGTTTGATTTATATCAGATTTACTGTACGAATAATTACTTATTATGGAATAATCTTCATTAATTTCCATTTTATATTCTTCCTGTTTTTCCCAGAGCTGTGTTCCCGGATGAACTCCCAGGCGAAACATACTTATATTGTTAGTATAACGAAAAACTTCTTCAAAGGTTTTCTTAAAAAACTGCAGATTATCTCCCGGAAGACCATAAATCAGATCGACAGTAAAAGGTCTCTTCATAAGCCCCAGTTTGAGAAATTCCTCTCTTTTTATGATTCTCCTGTTTATATTCTTTAAAGCCACAGGGTTCAAACTCTGTATGCCTATTTCCGAATAGATACCTGCAGACTTGTTTAAAAGGTCAATAAATTCTTCATCCATAAAATGAATGGATTGAAACATAGTTATAAGTGTACCTTTATTACGATTGTTTATAAACTTTATAATCTCTAAAGCTCTTTTCTTATCAAAATTAACGGCAGAATCTACAAACATAGAAATACTGGTCATATTTGTCAGCAAATAATCTATTTCTTTTTTAACCCTTTCGAGAGAAAAAAATCGGAGTTTTGTCATACCCCAGTGGCAGTAATCACATGAGAAAACACACCCTCTGGTAGTTTCAATCGGGTAAACATATCCTTTTTTTATCTTATATAAACCTGTAAGGTACGGAGACGGTATAATATCAAGCTCATTACGTATCTCTTTCGGAGGATTTGATATAACAGAGCCGTCTTTTCTGAATATAATCCCTTTTATCTCCTCCAGGTTACTGCCGGGATGAACGGCATATCTTATAAGATCGGCAAAAATCTCTTCTCCTTCTCCCCTGACCAGTATATCAATAAAAGGATGGCTGGCAAGTAATTCTTCCGGCTTATACATAATCTGAGGGCCGCCGAATATTATTTTTATATCAGGGAAGCGCTCTTTTATCATGGAAGACAGAGACAGGATACGCTTCATATTCCATATATAACATCCAAATCCGGCAATTTTAACATCTCTGTCTCTTATAAGATCTGTTATCTCTTTATTCTGCATCTCCTGTTCCGGAACTGATACGGAACAGTTAAAACATTTAACAGAAATATTTACCGGTAAATTATCTTTCAATACATATGCTTTCAAACAGTAAAGACTGTAAGCGGCATATTCAAGATATATATTTTCCGCAGAAAATGTTAAAAGTAAAATTTCCATAAATTGAAATATCCTCAGATATTTATATGAAAAGGATGAAGCCTTATGCTTCACTGTCTGTTAATTTTCATATCTTATTATGACCGCTCCGGTCATGACCGTTAGATAGTACCGGGATTAATTCAGATAACAGTTTATTATTCGCAGCTATTATGGAAGATCCTTTTTTTATCTGCCGGCCATAAAAATCTGTCACTTTTCCACCACCTTCTTCCACCATAAGGATACCTGCAGCCACATCCCAGTAATTAAAAGACTCCATCCAGAATCCGTCATATTTTCCTGAAGCAATATAAGCAAGAGACATGGCAACAGAGCCTGACACACGGACAACTCTGGTTATTTCATATACTTTATTAAATAGTTCCATAGATTTCTGAAAATTTTTGCCTCTGTAATAGTAATCACCGGTAGAAAAAATTGATTTTACCATATCATCGTGAGAGGAAACTTTGACAGACTTACCGTTAAGAAACACTCCTTTCCCTTTTGCACAATAAAAAAATTCTTCTGTTACAGGATTATAAATGCCGGAGTGAGTAAGAATACCATCTTCTTCAAGGGCAATGGATACGGCAAAAAAAGGAATTCCTGAGGCGAAATTTGTAGTTCCGTCAAGAGGATCTATAATCCATTTTTTGCGATTATTTTCAATATCCTCTCCCGATTCTTCTGCAATTATATCACTCTCAGGAAAAGATTTCTTTATAGTATTTATTATATAATTCTCCGATTCGATATCAGCCTGAGTAACAAATCCTGCGTCCACTTTTTCATGTTGATTTAAATCTTTTCCAAAATATTTTAATAATATATTGCCTGATGTTTTACATAAATCAGCAATAAAATTTTCCATAAATACACATCCTTGATTACATAATTATTTTTTTGCACCGTATTTTTGAAGTATCCCTATCACTTTCCCATGGCCTCCCTGAAAAATTTCATACTATTATATCATAAACGTTATATTCATCTGTTATCAGGTATTTATAAGTGAACATACCGGCACAGGAAAGTAAAACCGGTATCCAGGCAAAAGAGGTCATAAGAAATATCATACCATCTGTATTTAATTCATTTTACATAAGTGAAAATCCTGCTTTAAGCTGCCTTTCCCGGTTATGGACAATATTTTTCTGTAAATGATAATATCAGGAAAAACAAAATATTTTTCTGTTAACCAAATATGATATTCATGCGTCTAGTAAAATAAAAAGGAGGAAATAAACTATGATTACATTTAAAAAATTTTATATTTTTATTCTGATATTTATTGTTATTTCGAATTTATCGTGTAACTATTTCAATTCCAGGAATGTTACTGCAGGTATTACTCCTGCATCTGCAAAACAGATAGATAAGCAGAAAGACTTAATCAACTCACTTGCAGATGCTTCTACAAAAGAAGAGAGAGAGAAAATACTGAAAGATAACAGTACTATGATTAATTCTGATTTTGTGCTTATTCTGTTAACAGAATCTCATAATCTTTATAACGGCGACAGAAATAGTCCGGATTATAAAAAAAGTCACCATCTCGGAGATATTGCCTTAGAGTCGGCTGAATTTACAGGTAATGAGACTGTAATTGCGAAAGCTTTATTTTATTACAGCATTTTCGACGAAAGTGATGATACAAAGTTTCCTTCCATAGAAAAAGCTCTGGTTTTATTTAAAGCATCGGGAGACAGGAAAGGTGAAATACTGTGTTATTATAAAGAAGCCATGTATCTTTTCCGTCATTTCCCGGAGGAGAAGGAAAAAGCTTTTAATTCTGTCGAAAAAGGCCTGAATATTCTTAAAACATTCCAGGACAGTTTACTTGAAGGTTATGGTTATAATATTAAAGCAAATTTCCATGATGAGCTCGGACAAAAGGAAAAGGCTATAGAGAACTATAAAAAATCCATTGAACTATATAAAACGGAGGGGAATATCTTCAAGGTTCTGGACACTTATCATTATATGCATGGCCTTTATTTCAGAGCCGGCATGTTCAATGAAGCCGAAGAGTGTCTGCGAAAGCAGAAGGATTTTATAGAGAAACTATCTTCTCAAGATGTAAGACATGAAAGGGATGAAGACAGGGGTTATTTTATAGATACCTTCTTTGCCTTTGCCCCTGATGATAAAAATAGCTGGACAGAATTTAATTATACCGCTCTTGGCAATCTCTATACTCAGACGGGCAAATATGAAGAGGCCATAAAGACTTATAAGAAAATTGTCGAATTAAATCCGGCTTCAACCCGGTTATCGGAAACTTATTCCAGACTGGCCAGTATTTATTCCCTTTTAGGACAGAAGGACAGGGCTTTAAAATATTATCTTGAGGCAGTGGATAACAGTACAGAAGGTTTTGATATATGCAGAAATTACCAGCAGACAGGTCTTTTTTACCTCCGTGATATGAAAAACCCCGATGAAGCCCTGAAGTATTTCGAACTTGCCCTGAAGAAAGCCGAAGAACTGCCAAGGTGGAATGAAAGTTATAAAAACGTTACTTTTCAGTATATAAGCGAGGTATATGCGGGAAAAGGGGATTTCGACAGAGCCATAAAAACGATTGAAGAGCTTATGAAACCTGAAGACAAAACGGGCTATTATTACAGATTACTCGGAGAATTATACATGAAGAAAGGTGATAATATAAAAGCCCTGGAGTTTGTAAATAAAGCCATCGAAACGGATAAGGAACAGACTTACTCCGCTTCCTATCTTATACTGGATTACAATACACAGGGTGATATTTATGTAAAAGAAGAGAATTTCTCGGAAGCTGTTAAAGCCTATCGGGAAGGAATAAAATTAGGAGAAGAAATACATTCCTCTTCTTTATGGAAATATTACTTTTCTCTGGGGAACGTGTATAAAAGCCAGGGTAATCAGGTAGAAGCATTTAACGCCTATAACAGATCCATAAATTTAATAGAAACTATGAGACAGGAATTCAAACTGGAAGAGCTTAAAAGAGATTTTATGCAGGATAAGTTAAAGGTCTATGAAGAGATGATTGATCTTCTTATAAATATGAAAAAAGACAGAAAAGCGTTTGAATACAATGAAAAAGCCAGGGCCAGGGCTTTTCTGGATATCCTTGCAAATCAGAAGGTGGATGTACATAAAGGAGTCAAACCGGAACTTGCTGCGAAAGAAGATGAATTGAAAACCATGATACAGTATCTTTCCGCCGATATAAGCGAGGAAAAAGAAAAACCTCTCATGGCACAGAGAACTCTTTATATCCGGGAAGGCGATAAGAATCTGAAAAGCCTGAAACTTGAATATGAACAGGTAATGGAAGAGATTAAAATGGAAAATCCCGAATATATGACCTTTATAAGCGTGAACCCCTTCCCTCTGGAAGAGATACAGACATGGCTCGATAAGGATACTGTTATAATGGAATATTTCGTGGGAGAAAAAAGGAGTTTTCTCTGGATAACAGGTAAGGACACGTTCAATACGGTAGTTATAGACTGCCCCGGAAAAGATATAGAAAAGCTGGTGAGGGAGTATCGTTCCCTTGCCTGTGACGATATAACCCTTCAGAAATTGAAAAGTAATAAATGGAAGGACCTATCCGGGAAACTGTATGATATTTTATTTAAGGACGGAGAGAAATATATTTCAAAAAAGACCAGAATAATTATTTCTCTTCACAGGATACTCCATTATATGCCCTTTCAGGTTCTTATTGACAGTAAAGGGAAAATGCTTGTAGAAAAATATGAAATAACCAGTATTCCTTCTTCCAGCATATTAAAATACTGTCACGATAAAAACACCCTTAAAAAAGACAGGCTCCTTGCCTTTGAAATCGGAGATTTTAAAGCAGGCAACCTTCATCCTCTTCCTTCCACAAAAGAGGAGGTGAGAGCCATATCGGGGTATTTCAACAAAAAAGAAATATATTCCGGCTCCGGTATGAAAGCCGATATTCTGTATGAAAAAGGGAGAGATTTCGACATATTGCATTTTGCGACCCACGGGTCTCTAGATCCCTCATCGCCTTTGTTTTCGTCTCTTGTATTTTCCGACAGAACTCTTCCCGTATATGAGATATTTAATTTAGATCTGAAAGCCTATCTGGTATGCCTGAGTGCCTGTAAAACAGGTCTCGGAGAAGAAGCCAGCGGAGATGAACTGGTAGGACTGGCCAGAGCATTCATATATGCCGGCACTCCTACAATCTGTGCAAGCCTGTGGGATGTTTCAGATGTTTCCACATCTGAATTGATGGAGAGATTTTATTATCACCTGAGGAAGAATAATAAGGCAGAAGCGTTAAGGCTTGCTCAAATGGATATAATGAAAAAATACCCCCATCCTTTCTTCTGGGCACCTTTTGTTCTGACAGGTGACTGGAGGTAATGGCAGGGGTATCTGACTGTGACTGTTTTCCTGTAACAGGTTTTTTATTTTTCCGCACCGTATTTTTTCAGAAGTTCCAGTACTTCCTGTTTTCCCTCTTTTTCTGCAAAGGAAAGAGGAGTCTGTTTCCCGTTATCTCTGGCATTTACATCTGCCCCGCTTTTTATCAGCAATTCCACTATAGCTTTATCTCCTTTTTTACAGGCCCAGTATAAAGGAGTCATACCCCACATATCTTTTGCTTCCAGATTGGCACCGCTCTCTATAAGAATTTTAACAATCTCTATAGATCCGTTATAACAGGCATGGGCCAGAGGAACCATACCGCCATCTGCCGTAATGTTCATGTCAGCACCACAGGAAATAAGATATTTCACCATATCTTTATTTTTACACTCTACTGCCGTATGGAGTGGTGTATCAGTGCTGCCTCCTCTGGTACGTTTCACGAAATTCACATTCGCACCTTTTGATACAAGTAAATCTACAACACTCTTTGAGCCGGATTTTACTGCTATGTTCAGAGGTGTTATAAGAATGGTGCCAATAGCCTCATTCATGTGTATATTTTTCAAATCCCTGTCATATCTGAAAACTTCCTCCAGACAGGCTCTGGCATCACTGTTTTTACCGAGGAAATTAAGTACATAAGCTTTTAAGAAACGGGCCTTTGTATGGGAAGGTTTTAATTTTAGAACCTCACCGTAAGAGCCGGAAGCTTTTTCATTATTAAAAAGCCAGAAATAAGTATTTCCTCTGTTAAACCACAGGTCCGGTGATGTCGGGTCAAGTTTCAGAGCTTTATCAAAACATTTGAGTGCTTCTTCATATTCCTGTTTCCCGTAAAACTCTATCCCTTTTTTATTCCAGTCCTGTGCCGTTTGAGCGAAAACCTGAGAAGATAGAAAAAGAATGGCTATTATGAGCAGTGGCAGATATAATTTCACAAACAAACCTCCCTGAAAAAATTTTGCAGTCTATATATTTCACACTATCATATCATAAAATTTTCGGCCGGCTTTTAAAGATTTTTTTTAACTGTTATATTTTTTTGAAAACATAACTCTTGCCTTACCGGTTTCTTCATAGCCGAGTTCTTTCATTATCTTGCAGAATTCATCGCATGCTTCTTTTATGGATATATTTTCCGGCTTATTTGCTTTAATAAAAATCAAATCTCCTGTCGCATCATAAGCTTCTTTTTCAACATCAATGAGATTTAATGCAAGCTGAAATAATTCTTTTCTTTCTTCCGGCTTTTCAGCGCTGAAGATTTCATTAAAAAGGTGCATTACTCCTCCTGTTTCTTTATTACCTGCTCTATTGATTAATGTGCAGAAGTGTTCTCCAGCCTCAGTAATTGACATGTCTTCAGGTTTCTTATTTTTTATACACTTCAGGTTTCCTGCCGCATCATGAGAGTCCCCTTCGATTCCGATGAGGTTCAAGGCAACCTGAAAAGCTTCTTTTCTTTCTTCCGGCTTCTCAGTGCTGAAGATTTCAGTAAAGAGGTTTATTATTCCTCCTGTCTCTTTATGTCCTGCTTTATCCATTAATGTACAGAAGTGTTTTCCTGCCTCAGTAATTGACATGTCTTCAGGTTTCTTATTTTTTATACACTTCAGATCTTCTGCCGCATCATAAGATTCTCTTTCAACTCCGATGAGATTCAAGGCAAGCTGAAAAGCTTCATTTCTTTCTTCCAATTTTTCAGTGCTGAAAATTTCATTAAAGATATTTCTTACTCCTATTGTCTCTTTATGTCCTGCTTTATCCATTAATGTGCAGAAGTGTTTTCCCGCCTCAGTTATTGACATGTCTTCAGGTTTCTTATTTTTTATACATTTCAGATCTTCTGCCGCATCATAAGATTCTCTTTCAACTCCGATGAGGTTCAAGGCAACCTGAAAAGCTTCATTTCTTTCTTCCGGCTTTTCAGTGCTGAAGATTTCAGTAAAGAGGCTTCTTACTCCTGTTGTTTCTTTATGACCTGCTTTATTCATTAATGTGCAGAAGTGTTCTCCTGCCTCAGTAATTGACATGTCTTCAGGTTTGTTATTTTTTATACAGCTCAGGTCTCCTGCCGAATCATAAGATTCTTTTTCAACTTCGATGAGATTTAATGCAACCTGAAAAGCTTCTTTCCTTTCTTCGGGCTTCTCAGTGCTGAAGATTTCAGTAAAGAGGCTTCTTACTCCTGTTGTTTCTTTATAACCTGCTTTATTCATTAATGTACAGAAGTGTTCTCCTGCTTCAGTAATTGACATGTCTTCAGGTTTCTTATTTTTTATATAGTTTAAGTCTCTTTCTGCATCATATGTTTCTTTTTCAACTTTTATGAGATTTTCCAGAACTGCCATATCCTCTTTTGTTAAAAGTTCCGGTTCTGGTTCCGGTTTATTCTCACCTGTTACAGGTTCTTCAGTAAGTTCCGACTTCCAGGTTGTTTTTGCAATGGCTTTTCCGTCGTCTCCGTAAGACTTCATACTTTTTATTTTATCACCCATTGTAAGAAATTCCGCATCTTTTGTTCCTCCGATGATTACATGATCATCAGTATCTTTTTCTATTTTTTTAGGAATTGCCTTGTTTGAAAATATTCCTGCCTGCAATTCATTATTAATCTTCATAATATTTCCCCTTTTCTGAAAAAATCAATATTTTCGTAATAACAGATATGACTGTTTCTATCACAACTAAGTACCGCTCCAAATAAGTTCGTAACCATTTTATCAGCTTCTGCCTGGCAGGCTCTTACGAAGAAAAATAATTTGCCTTATATCATTTGTTTTACAGACAATAAATTAACCCTTATTTAATTTTTAATTCTATATAAAAGACTAATTTTTCTTCTCCAGAGCCTGCCAGTCAGAAGCTTTTTACGGGTACCCTTTTACCTGTTACGGTACTAAGGATTGTAAGAAAAACAACTCCGGCAAATTGTTAGAATAATTAGTATCATCGCGTCACGCATTACACACAGGAGTAACTGACAATTGAAAAGATCTGCTGTAATATTTACCTCTGGCACCAATAAGAATGAAATTTATTCCTTTTATAACGCATTACGCATTAGAATATCGTATACGATTATATCATTACAAATATGAAGAGGCAATAACTTAAATGTTAACAAAATGTTAATAAGTGAATGTTCCACACTCAGGATGCAGGCAGAAGGGCTGGAGGGACTGAGGGAAAAGATAAAAAAAGAAGTTGAAGGCATGAGGAAGAGTTACGGGGTTTAAAAAAATAATCAATATGCTATAATTAATAATCTAAAATTATATGAAAACCATCGAAACAGAAACAACAATTCTGGATAATGGAAATATAATTCTGGATTTAAAACTTTCACCAGGTAAATATAAAACCATAATATTTATAGAAGAAGCAGGTGAAAGTGAAAAAGGATTGGACGATTTAAATATTTTTGAATTAAATTGTTTTCCCAGAGACTGTAAATTCAGCAGAAAAGATTTATACGATGATGAATATTAAGGAATTATTTGTAGATACAAATATCCTTGTATACAGTACAAATAAGACTTCAGGATATTATGATATAGCAATTAATACATTGAAACAATACAGGAATAATAAAACCTCGCTTTATAGTGAATCACCATCCAATCATTTGATGTCATTCTATTTTTCAGAATAAAAATATATATAATATTTTCCTCACAGGCAACCTCTGTCGTTAAAAACAGAAACCTATGAAAATTACTCAAATTACACTGCTACAGATCAATTTGGAATAAAACAGACAAACAAAGAGACCAATTATTATCTTTACTGGAAAAAGCCGGTACAGGCAACAGCAGGAGAAATAACCAGTGTAGAACTTAATGAAGACTGTGTGCATAAAGTATTTCCTTAACGGAGGAGGAAATTTTTATATTGTTATCGAAAACAATAAATCAATTATAGAATTAGTAAAAAACGTATAAATATTAAAAAAAATTCATATATACTGAGTAAAGGAGTAGAACATGCAGACAGACCAGCTTCACAGAATAATTTTCATAAATGATCTCATAAAAGACAGCAAATATCCTTCATCTTCATATCTGTCAGGGAAACTACAGGTAAACCAGAGGACCATAGAGAGGGATATAGCAACAATGAAAAAGGAATTCAAAGCTCCAATAAAATACTGCCCTATGAATAAAGGATATTTTTATACTGAAGAAAGATATTTTCTGCCTTCCATGATGTTATCAGAAGGAGAAATATTCGGATTGCTTCTTGCGCAAAAACTTCTTTCCCAGTATGAAAATACTCCCTATGAAGAAAGGCTCCGTTCTGCTTTTACGAAACTCCAGAAATATCTTCCCGATAAGTTTGAAATGGAAACAGGTTCTTTTCGTAAAAGCTGTTCTTTCGACCTCGGGTTTGTAAGGAAAATCAGTATGGATCTGTTCGAAGATCTTATATATGCAATAAGAGAGAAAAAGCAGTTAAAAATATACTATTACACCATTTACAGAAACGAAAAAAGCTGGAGAACGATAGATCCGTACCATATGAAAAATTATAAGGGCGAATGGTATCTTGCCGCATACTGCCACAACAGAAATAAGGTTATTTACTTTTCTCCCGGAAGAATCCATGAACATGAAGCAACAGGAGAAACCTTTAAAGTAAAAGAAGATTTCATACCGGAAGAATTCTGGGCCACATCTTTCGGCATATATAAAGATAAAGAAGGTAAAATTCATGATGTTGTTATAAGAATAGATGAATATCAGAGCCGGTGGATAAGGGAATTCGATTTTACGGACGACAGGAGAATAACAGACGCGAAAAACCATGAAGACGGCTCAATGACACTCAGGATGCAGGCAGAAGGGCTGGAGGAAATACAGAGATGGGTCATGCAGTACGGCAGCCATATGGAAGTTCTTGAGCCGGAGGGACTGAGGGAAAAGATAAAAAAAGAAGTGGAAGGTATGAGGAAGAGTTACGGGGTTTAATAGCAAATCTTGTTTTTTTATACAACCGGAGTAGAATAGATATAAGAGGAAAAGAATTAAATAAGAAAAGAAAGAAAAACCTTAAAGGAGGCATGACATTATGAAATGCCAGTTATTAACAGAAGAACAATATAAAAAACTGTCCAGAACGTTAGTAAACAACATTGAAAAAAATCATAAAATAGTTCCATTAAATTCATTAAAGCATCATAAATATACGCTAAAAAGGCCTGTTTATATTACTATTGAATATGACAGAAATACTGTTATAGCGTCACTTCCGGATATAGAATCTTTTGCCAGCGGAGATACGGAATATGAGGTTATTAATGGACTTTGTATTGATATTGTTAATCTTTATGAAGATCTTAAGCTCGATAGAGAAAATTTAGGAAAATTACCGGGCCAGTGGCTACAGTATCTTGAGGAGATAATTGAGATCAGATGAAGAAAAGTGAAATTGAAAAAATATTCAAAAAATTAAATTTGCAAATTCGTCAGACAGGTCATAATTACGGATGGCTGATTGTAAAAGATAAGAAAATACTGAGAGTTCATTTTTCTCACGGGAAAGGTGATATACCGGGTAAGATTGCTTCTAAAATCAGGGGACAACTGAAATTGTCCCACGATGATTTAAAAAAATTATTAAGCTGCCATCTGGGATTAGACGATTACCTGGATATTCTTAAAAACAAAGGAATTCTTGAGGAATAAGCCTGTACTGTTTACAAGTCAGTTCTGTGGATAAAAAAGATAAAAATATGAAAAATATTTATACGCTTGAATTCATTATAAATGGCAGAGTGGAAAAGATAAGTTATGCTATGAGAGTGGACTTTGATCTTTATGCGGCCCATTGTTATGAATATGAACTCGGTGCCATAGGAGATACACTGGAAGAAGCTCATAAAAATGTAAAAGAAGTCCTGGAATATTACCTTTATGAAAGATTCCCTGAAATAGAAAATTTCATGAATGGCTATAATGAAGAGTGGCATGAGAGAATAAGAAAATTTAAAGAACATATAGTTCATATGGGAGTAACAAAAAAACGATTAAAAAAGCCCTATAAATATGTAATATACGAACTGGATGCCCGTTATTACGCATGGTGCCTGGATGTGAATATACGCAGGGAAGGAAGAAATATTAAAGAAGTTGAATGTTTTTTGAGAGAAGCTTTAAAAAATCTGCCGGAAGAGAGAAGTTAAGAAAGAAATGAAGGAAAATAGAAAAAATATTTTTTACACCGGCGGATTTTGTCGGTGAGGGTATGGTAGGATTGTTTTAAACATTTTAATGGAAAGGGCACATAAATATGAGCAACGATGATTTTGTACTGACTCCTGAAATGGCTGATAATTTTATAAAAGGCTTATATTGCTATGGTCTGGATCTTATGAAAAAAGGCGATAATGATATGGCTCTCAGAGCCTTTGACACAGTAATGGAAATTGATCCAGACTTCCTTCCGGTTCTGAAAGCAAAAGGCTCTCTTTTATTTTCCCTGAAAAGATATGATGAAGCCATGGAATGCTGTGATAAAATTTTAGAACTTGAGCCGGGAAACATCAATTTTATCTGTCAGAGAGGACATATTATGTTTGCTCTCGGTAAATATGAAGAAAGTGGCAGATGTTATGACAGGATGTTAGAAATGGAACCTGATAATCTCAATGGCCTTCTTGGAAGAGGAAATGTTCTTGCTTCTAAAAAGAAATATGAAGAGGCTATGTCTTACTCTGATAAGGTTATAGCTCAGTTTGTCGGAGATGAATCGGAAAAAGCAAGATTAACTCTTATGTCAGCTTATCTCAATAAAGGCAGATGTCTGGAAGGTCTGGATAAAATAGAAGAAGCCCTGGAATATTATGATAAAATGATAAAGATTGAGCCGAATTATGTGAGAGCACTGGTATTAAAAGGGATGGCATTTGGTAATCTCGGAAAATTCAAGGAAGCCAATGAATGTTTTGATAAAGCTTTAGAACTAGATCCTATGAATGAAGCAGTAATAAAAATGAAGATGAGTGCGTTAAAGGAAATGGGTAAATTGGAAACCTTTATGCAGACCTGTATTAATTTTGGAGATAAGGTCGATATGATTGAAGGTGCAGAAGGCCGGTTTGGCTATGACATTACTAACCCTGTTCCTGTATATCTGGATAAAGGCCAGAGAGAATATCTTTCAAAATTACTCTGTCCCTGCAATGTATTATTTGATTTCGAGAGAGTTCGCAATGTGGGGAATGGTGTGGACGGCCATATTGTAGATGAATATAAACTGACATGTAAAAATAGGAAACATAATATAATCCTTTATATGGATATGTACCATCACGGAGAAAGTTCATTAATTCCTGAGGGGCTTACAACCAGGGAAAATTACGAGGCCTATTTATGGAAAACCGTAAAACCAGGCTATAAAGACAATATACCTTTACTTGAAGCCTTAGAAGAGAAAGATGAGAAAAAGGCTATGTTACTTATAGAAAATGGTGCAGATGTTAATATCAGGGATATTTTTAAAAAGACACCTTTACATTATGCTGTTTCCGGCTGCAGTGAGGAGATGGTGAAATTTCTTATTGACAGAGGGGCAGATGTTAATGCTGTAAGCCATTACGGATATACGCCCTTATATTTTGCAGCTTCAGGAGCTTATAAAAACAGTAAGGCTATTGTAGAAATATTAGTTCAGCATAAAGCCGATGTTAACTTTAGAGATTCAGAGGGAAACACGCCTTTACATAATGCATCAAGAGATGAAAAACGTGATAGTATTAAAATAGCCGAAATTTTAATAGAACAGGGAGCAGATATTAATGCTAAAGATATACATGGAAATACTCCTTTAAGTCTGGCACAATCAAATAAATGTAAAAGATTAGCAGAGTTTTATATTAAACATAATGCCAGAGTTACCGGCAAAAATGAAGGGTATACGCCTTTACATTATGCAGTTTCGGAAAATGACATAAAAAAATTAAAATCTCTTCTTAAAAACAAAGAAGATATCAATTCAAAAGATTATTATGGACGAACTCCTCTACATATTGCCATATTAAAAGGATATAAAGAAGTGTTGGATTTGCTTCTTGAACAGGGAGCGGATGTCAATTTTGAAGATAATCATAAGTGTACTCCTCTCCATTACACTGTTACAGAGAGAGAAAAAAAATTAAACTATTTACTGGAAGACCGGGGGGAAAGAATCAAATCTAAAAATGATAAACAACTTGCTTCTCTACATAAGAGTATAACAAAAAGAGATATACAGATAGCCAGATTGCTTATTAAAAACGGAGCTAATATTAATGCCGGGGATTATGAGGGCAATACACCTTTACATAAGGCAGTCATGGAAAATCAAAAGGAAATAGTTGCGATGTTAATTAAATATAAAGCCAATATCAATGGTAAAAATTCCTTTGGCGATACGCCTCTGGACAGGGCGAAGGCCGGTGGACAGGAGGAGATAATAAAATTGTTAAATGGGTAGAAGTAAAGAGGGTTCATATTTTTTGTAAATTTTTTTAAAATATAAGGGAGGAATGAAGTTTTTGGAGAATAAATTTAAAAGAGATTACTCGATTAATAGAGAACTAAAAAATTTACGTTGGTTTTTGCTAATTTCACCTATTGACCTTACTAATAAGGGACAAAAAAAATTAAAAAGCGATCTTGAAAGCGATCTTGACAGGATTGTTTTTTAAATTATGATAATATTATCCTATTTAAGTTGGATTTAATACAATCAAGGAGGTGATAAAATGCAACAGGAAAAACCTTTATACATATGGACAGGACATGCTCTACCGGATATGGGAATAGCTATTCTTACTGCTTTTTCAGAAAAAGAAAGACCGGAAGAACTGACGGAAGAAGATTTAGAGAAATTTGCTCAGTATGCTGAAAAAGCTTACCTTACCCCTGCGTTAAGCAGCTACCTAAGTGTTCTATTCACCATTAATTGTGGTTCTACAAATCCTAGTTCTACCCCAGACAAAAAGCAAAAATATACAAAATATATATTACGAGCTTACAAAGAAAATGTTTCTGAAAAGCTCCCTTTATGTATATATTGTAAGAGACCATCAGTAGAACTTTTTGTCAACAACCAACCTTTACCTATTTGTAGGGATGTTGTCCCTATGTTAACGGGTAGAGGTATGATTAACTTTTTTCCAAAAGGAATTGTAGGTCTTCCATTATGTGGTTTCTGCATACTGGCTATTCAGGCACTTTCCGTAGGCTCTCCTAAATGTGGAGGGAAAGCTCTTATCATTCATTCCGAGGATCACTCTTTTCTCATGGAACTTCTCAAAAATGATGAATGGCTGCCAAGATTACGAAAAATAATACAGCTTTCAGAAACATCAGACAGTAAGCTTCCAGCCATGTCAAAGCCTAAAACTCGTATTATAGAAATTATAGAAAGAGCGAGAATAGAAGAAAATGTAAAAAGTAGTGTAACTATCTATCATCTATCCAACGATGGTCGGAGTCCAGGAATTGATATCTATTATTTGCCATGTTTTACAATTAATTTTGTCATCAGAGCAAAAACTAAAAAATTCTCTAAAGTCTGGGAAAGACTAATTCAGTCTTCATGGGATAATCAGAAAGAAAAAGACACCAATGAAAACTATACCAGCAGAAATTATCTTTATGAAGATTTATTTACTCTTCCAGAAGAATCCGGGAAATTTATAAGGACTTATTTCCTTAGAAAAGGGCTCAGTTTAAACTTGATGACATGGAATATTACAGAATTATTTTTAAAGGAGGTGCTGGGAATGGAGAAAGCCAGAATTGAAGCTATTAAACTCCTGGGAGATAAGATTGCAGAGGAAATAGTAAGTAATAATGATAAAAGACTCTGGGAGCAGATCTATAGAGTCGATTATCCGAGAAAATTTGATAAAATAAGGAATATTTTGATTAAACAGAGTGCCAGAATGATAAAAAACTCAAAAGAACCTCTAACAAATTTTAAAAACTTTCTTGACATATTTGAAGAAGGGGAAGAAATAGCAAGGACCAACTGGGAATTAGCATGGGATCTTGTACTTATCAGAATCATAGATAAACTTTATGAGGCAAAATGGTTAGAAGAAAATAAAGATCTTCTACAAGACAAAGAAGAAAATACAATAAATAAGGAGGAATAATATGTTTATCACTGGTTTATTAGTAATGCATGCTCCTGCAAGCGCCTTAAATAATTCCGGCACACAGGAAGGGGCACGAACGGATAATACCGTTGCGGTTAAATATATAAAAACAAAAGAAGGTAAATATCCATACATATCAGCCCAATCATTTAAATACTGGTTGAGAACGACACTGGAGCAGGAACCGAACTGGAAATCAGCTCCTGTGTACAGAGAGGCAAAAATAGCCTATCCTGATGCCAATCCAATCAAATATTATGACGATGATTTATTCGGTTATATGAGAGCTCAATCAAAAAAAGCCGATGCTAAAAAGAAAAGAGAAGAAGAGCAGAGGCACGATGAAACCCTTACTGATACAACTATAACAAGAGTGGCACCATTCAGAATGAGTACAGTAGTATCCCTTGCCCCTGTAAGTATTGTAGATGATTTTGGGACAATGTCACGGCATGAAGGTGATCCTGTGCCTCATGAACATCAGTTTTATCGATGCAACATGAAAGGTCTCTTCAGCCTGGATCTGAAATCATCAGGAACTTTTTCATACAAAGAAAAAACCGGTTATTTAAATCTTGACAACAACAGAATAAAAGAAGCACAGGAGTTAAAACTTATTCACAATGAAAAAGAAAAAACCTATCAACTTCCCATACAGGATAGAACCGAAAGGGTATCAACACTGTTAAAAGGTATATCAGTTATTTGCGGCGGGGCAAAACAGGCACTTCATTATACAGATGTTACTCCTTCAATAATTATGGTTATGGTAACAAAAGGCGGCAATCATCCATTACAGTATATAATAACAGCAGATTCACAGGGATTACCAAAGGTACATACTGAAGCCTTACAGGAAATGATTAACGTATGGGGAGATCAGATCAAATCCAGACTTTATGTGGGATGGGTGAAAGGTTTCTATGATGCAGAGAGAGAGAATTTAGAGAACATTTTAAAATCAGTCAGTAGTTTCGGATTTACATTAGGACATCCGAAAGAAATTTTAGAACAACTTGCCAGTGATCTTAAAGATAATTCTTCCTGGTGGGAGTGATTTTATGGAAGTATTAAAGATAGAATTAGACGGTATAACAACTTCATTCCGTATGCCTCATTTTTTAATAGGAAGACAGATGTCCTATCCCATGCCGCCTCCGGCGACTATATACGGACATGTCTGCAGCGCAGTTGGAGATTTCCTTCCTCCTGAGTCTTTCAAATTTGCCTATTATTTTACCTACCAGGGTAAAGGTGACGATATGGAGGCAATATATCAAACTATTGCCGGAAGCGGAAAAGTAGATAAAAAATGGGGAGAGGTAAAAAATATAGAACTGACTATGAACCCTGTTTTAAGGCAGTTATTCCTCTTTCCAAAGCTTGAACTATATATAGATGCTCCCGGAAGACTGGAAGAATTCTACAATGCCTTTATCTGTCCGAGATATCCTGTTATACTTGGTCGCTCTCAGGACATGGCAGGCTATCGTTCTGTAAAAATTATAAAATTAGAAAAAAATCCTTTTGCCTATTTCGAAGGCACCATACTTCCCAATACTTACAGTAGAAGGACAGGAACAGGCATATCTGTAATTATGCCTAAATTTATCGATCCAGATGACAGAAGAAATGTAAACTGGTGTATGTATATTGCTCTTGAAAGAAGAGTTTTTCTCACTGATAAAGACGAAGAAAGTGTCAATATAATAAAACCGGAACAGAATGAATCATTCTGGATTGATCCTGAGACACCGGAAATAAGAGGGTTACATAGAAGTGTCATATGGCATTCATTTGTAGAAGAGGAGAGTGTAGTTGGCATATGAATAAAACG
Source organism: Vulcanimicrobiota bacterium (assembly GCA_036746235.1). Classification (GTDB taxonomy): domain Bacteria; phylum Vulcanimicrobiota; class SpSt-956; order SpSt-956; family JAKJGF01; genus CALARM01. The sequence continues at coordinate 49,996 of DAIOEN010000010.1, forward strand.
AGAGAAATGCTTGGAGATTTATGGGCGAAAAGTTCCCAGAACGGCGAACAGGGGGAAACACTTGTAGAACATACTGTAAGTGTTGTATCAATGCTACCTGAACTAAAGAAACGATTTCCTCACATTGATGAAATAGCCTGTGATAAAAGACTGTGGCATCAATTATTCTGGGCATGTTGTATTCATGACCTGGGGAAGGCAGGAAGCAGTTTCCAGCAGGTTCTCAGAGGAGAACTCAAGTGGCCGAAATATCGCCATGAAGTCCTGTCTCTGGCATTTCTCCCTTTTATTGTAAGAAAAGATACAGAGGATTATAAATGGATTGCCTCTGCCATAGTATCACATCATAAAGATGCAAGGGATACAGTAAAAAGCAAATATGATCCTGATACTCCGGAAGCCATCGAAGATTTAGAACTGGTAGAAATGGTTTCGGAAATTGATGATAATGTAGTGAGAAATATACTTACATGGTTAAAAGAAGAAGCATATAATTTAATTGGCGGAAATCTTGAAGGCTCTGTGGATATGGTAGATATGATACCGGTAGACGATTTCTGTAAAAAATTCCATAAAGAAGGACCTGATAATATACTACATGGACTTAAAACATTTAAAAAATTATTAAGAGAATTGCGAAAATCTCCTGCAGGTAATCCAATGAATATGAAAGGATTAATTGTAAGGGGACTTTTAGTTCATTCAGACCATCTGGCTTCAGCCCATACCTTTGATTTAAAATTTACTAATTATCCTGACCCGGATTGTCTGGCCAGAGCTCTCGGGATAGATGCAAATAACTTCAGAAGTCATCAGAGACATGCTCTTAATTCAACCGGCTCAATTATCTTAACTGCACCTACAGGAAGCGGAAAAACAGAAGCTTCATTATTATGGGCTTACAATCAACGTTTAAAATTTAATTTCTCAATACTTGTATATTTACTTCCGTTTCAGGCAAGCCTGAATGCCATACACAGGAGATTAATAGACGTTATGGATACGTCACCTGCCCTGCTTCATGGCCATAGTGTTCAGAGCCTGTATCGTAAATTATCAGACATGGGGTATTCGCCCGGAGAAGCCTCTAGCGAAGCTAAAAGATTAAAAAATCTGGCCAAATTACATCAGCCGGATATATGGTGCGCCACACCATATCAATTATTGAGAGCCGCCTATAGGCTGAAAGGTTTTGAAGCTATATGGACATCTCTTTCACACTCACTTTTAATCGTAGATGAAATCCATGCCTATGACCCATCACGGCTCGGCATGTTTCTGGAACTTCTCATAGAATTAAAAAACAAATGGCAGAGTCGTATATGTTGTATGACGGCTACAATGCCTTCATGGCTCAAAAAAATAATCATAAAAGATATAGCAGACACAGAAATTCCTATTGACGAAGAGTTGTTTAAAAGTTATAAAAGACACCAATTAGAACTCATTGAAGGATCAATATTATCAGAACATGTATTAAATCTTATCCAGGATGAAGTGAATAATAATAAATCTGTTCTCATAGGAGCAGATACTGTCAATATGGCACAGGAGATAAAAGAAGAATTAATCAAAAGGCTCGGGAAAGACAGAGTATTTCTTCTACACAGCAGATTTAATGCAAGAGATCGTCTAAAAAAAGAGAAAAAATTAATGGAACTGCTTGATGCAAGACTTTCTAAAAATATATCAATAGCAGTAGTCGCCACACAGGTAATAGAAGTAAGCCTTGACCTGGATTTTGATACAATAATAACAGAACCTGCTCCGATGGAAGCACTTATCCAGAGATTTGGCAGAGTAAATCGCAGAGGCAAAAAAGGAACTGTTCCTGTAAGGGTTGTTACAGAGTCTGAAGGAGCTTACTTTATCTATAATGAACAATTACTTAATAATACTATTGACATTTTAAGAAAAGCTAATGGTACAGTTCTTGACGAATTAAAATTGATGGAATTTCTTGATGAAATTTACAATGGTGAACTCGAAGAATTTTATCTTAATGAAGTTAACAGAGCAAGAGATGAATTCAGAATTACCTGTCTTAAAACTTTACGGGCTTTTGAAAGTGATGATGATCTTTATGAAATATTCGATAAATTATTTGACAATGTAGAAGTTCTTCCAAAATGCCTGTTAGAACAATTTTACTGTGATTTAAAAGAAAAAACAATCCTGGAAGCAATGAGTTTACTGGTTCCTATGAGATGGAAAACATTGTGTATATTAAAATCAAAAGGATTATGTGAATGGAATGATAAGTGGAAAATTAATATTGTTGACCTTCCTTATGATGAAGAGACAGGACTTATTTATTAAGTAATATAATATTAATAATATAAAAATAAGGTAACAAAAAACTTTCAGGAAGGAAAAAATTATGCAGTCAGTTAATATATCCATAAGAACATTAACCCCTCTCTTCACCGGCGGTATAGACGGCACAGCAGCTCGCCTTCATGAAACATCCATTATCGGAAGCCTTCGGTGGTGGTATGAATTAATAGTCAGAGGACTCGGCGGAATTGCCTGCGACCAGACAATCAACAGGTGTACCTTTGACATAAAAAAATATAATAAATTAGGAAAAGAAATACAGGAGGAAAAAGAGAGATTGCATAAATCCGGCTTATGTGATGCCTGTCAGATATTCGGAGCTACAGGCCGGAAAAGGCAATTCAAAATGAATATATTCCCGGCCACAGACAAAACCTTCTGGAGAAAAGGTATACTGAATGTTCGCCCTGCAGGGCGACATAACGGATGGTATCTTCCATCAGGATTTATGGGAGATTGCAAAATCAGATTATATGGAACTGAACTTGCTGTAAATCTCATAACTTCATTATTTTTTTTCCTCGAAGAATGGGGAGCTATTGGTGCAAAAAATCAACTGGGTTATGGTTTATTTAAAATCACAAATAAAGAAGAACTGAAAAAATGTTCCATTTCTGAGCAGTTACAGGTAAAACCTGTTGATTTAAACGATAAATTAATCTTCTTTAAATATACCTTTTCCCCGTCTGACCAGGACTGGTGGACAGGTATTAACGGTATCCAGCGTCTCCTGGGAAATTCAATACATGCAAATATATTGTATAATCTTTACAGAGAGGGTATGGTTCCCATAGCTCCAGTACTTAAAAATTTTTGGAGATATGAAAAATGGCATGCTCCTTATGAAATCAAAAGCTGGTTAATGGGTATGTCGAGAGGCGAAAAGAAAAGCAAAAGTAAAGTATCCGTAAGCTGGGCTTACAGAGATGAAGGAGAGAATAAATGGACAATCAGAGGATGGATATGGCTGCCTGAGAATCGGAAAAAAGGAAATGATAACTTTAGTGAGGATATTAATAAATTCATAGAATTGATAAAAGACAAAACTATATGGATAAAATCGTTAAATCTGAAGGAACCCGGTTCAGGAATAAAACCGGCAGTAAATGAGATTATAAATCAGAGTGATTTTGTTAACTTTCTAGGAGGTGGTGCTATATGATAAAAAATCTGACAATCAGCCGTTTTCGTGGTATTAAGAACGGTATAATTGAAGATTTTGGTAAAATAAATATCCTTGCAGGCGAAAACAACTCCGGTAAAACCTCTGTCCTTGAGGCTCTTTACTGGCTTTCTATCTGTGGAAGAAACTGCAGAATATATCCAAAATCCTTTCAACCCGGTTTGGGATGTGATATTGCATTACCAGTGAAACAGGATCTTCTTGCACTTATTCCATGTCCCCGTATCTGGAAAAGGCATGGGAAACCGGACATATGGACTGATTCAAACGGGTTTGTTACAGAAGACGGTATTCTTTCTTACAGCCTCCCCTATCTGGTTAAAGATAAAGATCTTTTAAAGGCTTTCCGAATTATTCCACCACAGGAAGAGGAAATTATAGACAAAGAAAAATTTACAGAAAAAGACCTGAAAACAATCAGTGTTTTCTCTTTTAAAAAAGATACCGGTAAAACTGATACATCGGGAATAATAGAACAGGCTGTTACAGGCATAGAAGATATATTAAAACAATATATCCCCAATCTATATACAGGCAATACTTTAAGTGATGTAACCGGTAATCAAGAGGTAGCCTTTAGCTGGTATCCGGATTTTATATATAACAGGGAAAGCCTTGCTACATGGAGTATTGATGGGGAAACACCATTTCACGAAAATGTCTTATTTTTTGATTTTCATACTGTAGGACAAAACTTTGCCCCTGAATTCGACAAAATTATAAAAAATATACCAGACTGGCGTATAAAGTTAAGCAAAGGACTCAGCAAAATTTTTAATATCAGTAACTTTATACCAAGCATAGAAGATATGCAGGGTGTCATTGAACCAGAAGGCAAACATCCTATCTCAATAGACGATTTCGGTGACGGCGCAAGACATGCCTTTAAAGTTCTGGCTTCTCTTATTGTTTTGACAGACAGATGTACGAATGGAAAAGAAGGGATCTTCCTATGGGAAGATCCGGAACTTTTTATGCATCCGAAAAGTTTATATCTTCTGCTCGAGGAAATCATAAATATGACTGAATTGCTTCCTGTACAGATATTTTTAAGTACTCAGAGCCTCGATCTTATAAAATCTTTTGCAAATATTTTGAATAAAAAACCAGTATTAAAAGAAACAAGCAGAGTTTTTCGTATGGAATTAAGAGAAGGGGAATTGATAAGCTCAAAGTTTACCTATAAAAAGCTCCATGCATGGCTTAAACACGGATCTGATCCACGTTTCTGGAATCAAAGGGAAGTTATAGATTATGAAGCTGATGAAGAGGCGGTGGATGAGGAATGAATGAAGGTATCATAAAATATGCTTTTGTCGAAGGTAAAACAGAAAGAAGATTATTAGAGAAATTAGACAGGAAAAAAGATTTCCCTAAATCGCTAATTATAGATTCCAGAGGCATAGATAATATTTGTAATGAAATAAGTAATACATTAAAGGATGGAGAGATAATAAAAAAACCTCATAGCATATTGATACTATGTGATTGTGAAAAAGGTAAGACTATAACGGATATTGTACGGAAATTTCAGAACTTCATCAATAGTTTTTTAAAAAGTGCGAACATACCAGAACAAACCTTACAAAAAGATGAAACGTTTGAAAATATATTTTTCATGGAAGTTACAGGCATTAAATTTCGTCTTGTCTTACACATAGCCAATCCTCCTGATATTTACAACATGAAATTTATCAATAAAACCATTGACGGGTATATTTTATCCATAGGTTTACGAGATATAGTTCTGGAGAGATTTGCAAAAGAAATAGGAGTCTCAAAAGATAAATTACAAGAAAAAATACTGAATAAAATTCCTGAAATAGCCAGAAACAACGGAATCATTTTTGACCAGGCAAAAGACATTATCGGCATTTATATGGCAATGTCAAGATTTATCACAAAAAAGCGTAATGAAGAAGAAGATACGTTTGCCGGGATAGTAATAGAAAGGTCGAGACAGTATGACAAACAGTCCTTTAAAGAAACTATGGCATCCATTTTAAAAACGCTTGACTTTCTGGAGGTCAAATATGAAATATGAATTTCAGGCCAATTACAATTTATCTCTGACATCTGGTAGAAATCAATTGGAAGGAATAGATTATATAGCAGGTGTTTCAACGAAACCGCCACATTCCTGGGCAGAGTTAGGTGAAATTACCGATCAATTTGCGAAATTACAGGTAATGGCTCAGGCAAATCTTACAGACAATAAAGATTATGCCCGTACAGGTAGAAAAATTAAGCCTTCGGGGTTAATGGCTTTAACGGAAAAAAGACTGGATGAATTCTTTAAACATCAATACAGCACCTTTTTAGAACCTCTTAATCTAGTGACTGACCTTCCCGATATGACTATCTTACCCTTCGGAAGCTGGGGAATTAATTTTAAATTTAAACTGATAAAGCCTTATATAAGTAAAGATGATACAGATTTTTACATAATAGATAATCCGGTAAAAAAAGAATGGGTCTTTAAAGTGCCTTATATAGCTCCGACTCAATGGAAAGGGACATTACGTTCTGTTATGGGCCGGCAGTTATACGAGCAGGCTAACTCATTAACAGATGAACAATTTGCAGAAAAGATGTTTCGATTGGCTTTACTCTCCGGCTCTGAAAAAGAAGAAAATCCGAAAGAAAAATCAAATTTTGCCGGATATTTTGACGAAATAAAACCGGGAGCAACGAATCTATACAGAAAAAAAATAAAAAAACATTTCGGATATAAAACTAATGACTCGATGCCTGATTTTCGAGGCCGTCTTCATTTCTATCCTACCTATTTTACAAAAATCGGCATGGAAGTAATAAATCCTCATGACAGGGAAACAGGAACAGGAACAAATCCCATTTATTTTGAAACAGTGCCGGCAGAGTCGGAAGGAATTTTTACTCTGCTTTATGTTCCTATTGAGCTTATCGGTAATGATAAGAATAATGTAAAAATCGAAGTTCTGGAAGATCTATCTCCGGTGGCAGATGGAATTAAAGGAATGATGACGGAATACGGATTCGGAGCGAAGACTTCGAGCGGGTTTGGACTGGCGGAGATAAAAATAGATTATGGAATAATCGAGTCTAATATAGAAGATTTGCAGAATGTGAACCTTAGAGATTTTATAGAATTAAAAAAATCATAGTTAATTAATTCCTTAATAGCACATGAAAGTGGTGAAGATTATAATGACTATAGATTTGAATAAACTTGCAGATTGTAGAGATGCCTTATTACTTGCTGAAATAACTTGCTGGTTACATATGTTTGGCAAATTGCATAAGGATTTTATAACAGGAAAAGATAAGGACTTAGATATAAAAATTCCGGAAGAAGTAAAAAATAAATATAAAGAACTTAATAATTTATTAATAGATCCAATGTGGCCCAGTCAAATATGGCAAAAATTTGGTATACCAGAATTAAAGGTTAATACAACTATTGAAAAGATAATTAATAATCACCGGAATCCAAACAAAGCAGAAGGTATCGTAAGTTTAGTATGTGATACACATGGAAGAGGTTCCAGTGTAGAAAAAAGTGTTCTTCATCAAGGTGGAGCTTATTACAATTTATATGATCAAAGAAATAAACAGAATGAAATTTACTTATCGTCTGTATTCGGAATCGAAAATACTATTAATGTAAATGATATAAGGAATTACGAACTTTATAATTTTTTACAGGACAATTTATATATGGGCCAAGTAACGAATGAAGTATTACAAAAATTGCCATCAGAAATTGACATTAAAAAATTACAGTTTCTGGTAAATAATGATTTTACAAGGCAAACATTGAGTAATAGATTGAAAAAATGTAATTTTTCTAATAAACATATTAACATAATTTTAAGTTATATCCAGAAGTCAAATAGATTAAATCTAATATCTAAAGAAGATTGGATAGAATTTAGAAGTAATTTTATTAAACATTTAACTATATTTTTCAGGTCAAATATAGCAGACACACGTCGTCCAATCAATGAAACAACCATTTTCGATCAGACTGTTTTAAGTGTAGCCTTTTTGAAAGCATCCTTGGCTGAGATATTACTATCTACCTGGAAAGAGCCTAACCCTAAAAACGATAAAGATAAATATCAATGGCGTATTCTTAAAGTTGGTTTTGATATTATGGAGTTCTACAGCCGTTCTTTTAGTTACGCAGATATGCTTGCCCGTAAGGTTTTAATAAAAACTGCATTTAATGAAGTGCGTAATTTGTTAGAGACTGAATATCCTTTAGGTTATGAGCTATATCATGATGAAAAAGGTTCTATATTTATTATGCCAGATATAAATGCAATGTTGGACACTCAAATAAATGGATTAACCATTGAAAAAAAGATAAAAGAAATTTTTTCCAGATCTCTGGAAGGAGAAGCTGAAGTTATATTAATTTCTCCTGCTGAACCTAGTAGAAATATGCTTTTATTTGGTAAACTAGCTAAAGAAAAAATTCCAAAACCTGCTCCTAAACAAACATGGTTAAGCAAACAATGGAAAGATATAAATTCCAGACAAATTTGTACGGTATGTGGATATAGGCATCAAGTGGATAAAGAAAGAGCTCTATGCGATATATGTAAATATCGGAGACAGGATCGAGCCCAAAAGTGGCTTAAAAATTTAGATGGTACTATTTGGATGGATGAAATCGCTGATAAAAATGGCAAAATTGCATTAATTACCGGGCAATTTAATTTAAATTATTGGTTATCTGGAGAGCTTATTTCTTCTATTACAGTGGGAGATCCACAAAAGGATGTAAATTACCTTAGGTTAAAAAGCGAAATTATTAATAATTTTAATAAAGAGATAAAGCAAATAAATTATCTGTATCAGCTTTTACCAAAGCATATTATAAAGAAATTCAAAATAGTTAAAGACCTGTATAAGTTTCTTATTGAAGATAGTGACCTGAAAATAAATGCAAATACTGATAACAATATAAAAGCATCATTACTAGCCCTTTCTTTAATAAGACAGCAACCTTCTCCTGCACGTATCTACCGTGTATGGGAAACAACGAAAAGATTCTGGGAAGATATTAACGATGAATTCAAAAATACAGTTAAAGAGAACCCTCCTCGTCTCTTGCTATTTCCTGAACATACAGACAATATCATTAATCATCATTCCAGCTATGCCTGTGAACTTCTCATAGATAATAAAAAGATCAGTGCTTTCTGGTATGGTGAACAAAAGCATTTCATAATCATAGAAAATCTGGAGTATATAAAAAAATCCCAGAAACTTGAGAAAGACATCAAGGAATTCATAAAAGATTATAAAAATAACATTATAATTCAAGAACCTTCCGATTATGGCAAAAAAATTAACACTCTCGGTTATTTCACAATTAAACAGGTTGAAGAAAGCAATCAGTATATACCTGCTATACCCATACTTTCAGAACCAGGTACTTTTATGGCTCTTGTACCGGCGGACAGAGTCATGAATATCATAAACTCAATCAAAGAAAAATACGAACAGGAAATGGGAAAAGTAAGGAACCGTCTTCCTCTAAATCTTGGAGTAGTATTTTCCAGTAGTAAAACCCCTCTCAGAGTTATACTGGACAGTGGAAAAAGAATGTTGAAAGAAAAGGAATTTTCTAAAACATTTGAGTTAATAAATGACGCGAAGCCATTATCGGATAAACAATCACTTCCGGAACATTTAAAAAATGATAAACACTGGGAAGAATTTATAAAAGTGGAGTTAAAAATCATAGAAGATACAAAAAGACAAAATTTACACAATATTCAAAATAAAAATCGTAATATAAATTGGCATGTCCCACTAAAAATGGGAGACGGCACCACAGATGACGTATGGTATCCCTATGTTTTTGTAAAATCAGACAAAGATGGTAATCCTCCGTTAAGTCGAGGTAAATTATATGAAGCCCCATGTCCTTGGAATAACAATAGACCGGAATGGGTATTACACGCAAAAGACCTGAAAGAAGGCGATAAAATCTATTTCGCTCCTTCAACTTTCGACTATCAGTGGCTTGATACGGGAGGAAGGCGTTTCGAGATCGCCTATGACGGAAATGGCCAGAGATTTGATATGCCACAGAGACCATATCTCCTTGATGAATTGGATAAACTCCAGGACATATGGAAAGCACTGGTCAATCATCTTACAACAACACAGATACACAGTTTAAGAGAATTAATCGAGACAAAAAGGCAGGAGTGGGATGTTTATCAAAATGACGATGTATTCAGACAGTTTTGCCGTGATGCGATTGCTATGGCACAATGGAAGAAAAGCGATGATAAATATCCCTGGGAAAAAGAGAACAAAAAGTTTAAAGAATGGATCGATATAATGACCGATTACACTGTAAAGGGATGGCTCAATGATGTTATAGAAATAAATATGCAAATCCTGAAAAGAAAACCGGAACAAGGAGGTTAATATGAGCAATAATTTTTTCACACAGAAATATGTAATTCAGACAGTAGACCCTGTCCATATAGGCACGGGAGGAATGAGACTCGGCAGAGTCGATAACAGTATAGTAAGAGAGCCTGGAACAAAATTACCGAAAATCCCCGGCACAAGCCTGAGCGGAACACTGCGGCATTATGCAGCATACAGGTATAACAAAAAACAGTGTGCAAAACAAAAAGAGCACTGCGGCCAGACAACATGTCCTATCTGTTATACTTTCGGCTGGCTGAAAGGCAATAAATCATATGGAGGTGTAGCAAATATAGGAGATACAAGAATACTGTTTTTTCCTGTCTACAGTATGGCAGGCCCAATATGGGTAACATCACTCTCCACATTGAATGATTTTGGAATTAATGGACAGAATGTCAGTGATGATAAAGTCCAAATGTCTTCCGGTTTAAGCAGTTACAAACATCTTAATCTCGGATGGCTAATGGTAGAAAAGGAAAGAGAATTAAATTTACCTGATTTACCTTTTATTTTACCTGATATTGTTAAAAACCGTATTGTTCTTGTATCAGATAAATTCTTCTCTCAGATAGTTAACAGCAATCTGGAAGTCCGAACTTCTGTAGCTATTAATACTGATACAGGAACGGCAGAAGATGGAGCATTGTTTACTTATGAAGCAATTCCAAGAGCTACATATATGTGGTTTGAACTGGTAGTGGATGATTATAGAGAACAATTCCCGAATTATAACAGACTCTTACAATGGGAAAAAATAATTACAGATTCTACACATGATAACAAAGATGCCTTAGAAATTTTAAAGAAAGCAGATCTACCTGTGTCTGAAAACAAGTTTAATGCTTCAAGGGATACAATACTGGATTGGATTAAAGAAGAAAGTATATATAAAACTAAAACTACAGAAATTGACACTAAAAAAATTATTAATGACGGTCTGGATTGGCTAGAACATCTTGGTGTTGGAGGAATGGGTACAAGGGGTTTTGGAAGAATTCGAAAAGTTCCGGAGGTGGAGACGATTGGATAAAATTCTAAATCTGGATAAATTATCTGCAGAATACAGTCAGAATATGGTAGCGGAAAATAAAAATAAAGCAGACGTTCTGGAAAAAGTTGTTACTAAAAGCCTGGGGGTTCTTCAGGAACAGGGTATATATGCAATGATGCTTTTTCTTTTTTCCCGTTCCACAAATGATGAAAAAATAGTTGCAGGCTCAATTCGCAGGCAATTTTATCTGTTTCTGACTCAACTTCCTGATTTTAAAAAAAATGAAGATCTGGCAAAACTTGATATGGTTACACAAAAAAAACCGGAAGATAATGATGAAAAAAAGAAAGAAAAAGTCAGACAGGAATTAGAAAAGGGTTTAAAATTTTATAGCACTAACATAATGGATAATTATGATACTCTTTTCCTTGTTCGGAATATTTACGAACAAACTCTCATCTATGCCCGTTACGGTGCAAAAGCCTTATTAAAGGAGAGCAAAAATGTACCGGAGTCAGTATAGAATAATATTTAAACTCAATTCACCTCTCCATACAGGTCATCGAAAAATCGGTAATCTGATGCAGACCCGTTCCTATGTGCCGGGGAAAAACCTGTGGGCTGCCATTACGGCACGTATAACCAGGGATAATGGAAGTAATAATTATAAAAAAACTGGTAAGGAGATAAATGAAAAATTTCGTTTTTCATACTTCTGGCCGGCCATATCTCCCGATAATACAGAAGTAAAAAAATGGGATGATTTGACAACATATTTTACATTTGATGTTCATGACTACAGTAATCTTTCAAAAATTTATCCTGTAAAAAAAGATAGTAATAAAAAACCTTTCGACTATCTCTTTCTTGGCAGTTATGCATCAACCTCTCTGAATTACGAAAGATATGGAGCAGAAGAAGGAAGTCTTCATGAAGTGGAATTCATATCACCTGTTACAAGAGATAAAAGACAGGTATATCTGGTCGGAAGCATATGGGTAAAGGACAGTTTGTCCGACGATATAAAAAACTGGAAAAAGAGCATTAAAATAATAAGTATCGGAGGAGAACAAAAATATGGATGGGGTCGTCTGGAGTTAATAGAGTGTAACGAAGCACAGAGTAATCCTCTTTTTAAACCCGGTCTGGATTATTTTGAATGGGAAGGATATTTACCTGCTCATATAGACAGTGACGGCACGAAAGAACTTCAAGGATCTCTGGAACCTCTGGTGGGATGGGAGACAAAAGAGGATAACAGTCAAGAAGTCAGTAATGCTAAAATAGCTTTTATACCAGGAATTAATATCAAAAATAAAGAGAATTTTAAGATAATAGAAAACGGATTATGGAGAGTGAAAACATAATACAAATCCCCGCAGTCTGTCAGATAAATCATACTGAACTCATAAAATTCAACGAGTATGAAATAGCTGCAGCAACAGGTAGATATATAGTAGTAAAAGTTAAATATAATGGGAAAGTAATTAAAGCTGACATCAGTGATGACACAGTATCATTCCCAACAGTTTCTTTACCGAAATGTTTTATTCAAGTGTAAGGGCAACATATTACTGAATATGGTAACTAGCAAAAATTGCCCTTACTCATAAATTATTTAATAGACTTTTAATGCTCGTTTCATAACGGAGATGAAAAAAATGATAAACTCTATCAACATCAAAAACTTCCGGGGTATAAAAAAAGGTCAGATAAAAGATTTCGCAAAATTCAATCTCCTTATAGGAGATAACAATACCGGCAAATCATCAATACTTGAAACCATTTATTTATCAGCAACTGCCAGTAAAAGTGCGAATCTCGATAATATCGGTAAAATTATGCTTTCTGACTCTGATTATATGGGATACAATTCTTTTATCAGAGTCCATGAAAAACATGCCATGCCGGAAAAAAAATTAAATGAATGTTACGAAGGAGAGATAATAATAAAAAGCGGTTCCGGCGATAATCCTTTTTATGGATATAAAATTTCAGATAAACCCGCTAATTTCACTGAAGAAGATGCAAAAAAAACAGGACTCTTTATTAGAAATCTTAAAGATAGAAAATCTAATGAGAAAATAAAAAAAATAAAAAATTTAATAGAAGAAGAAAAAATTACTTCTAAAAACAGTCATTTAACGTTTCTCTGGGATCCTGATATGACTTATAACTACGCCGGCACAGCAGGATGGATCATAGAAGGAATATTGCCTGAAAAAGTCCTCTTTTATGATATACATCTGGTTTTTCAACATCTTCCCCTGTCTGTCGGCAGAAGAATGTTAAAAGAAATACCGGCCTGGACAAAAGAAGTCTACAGGTATTTTGCCAGGATTTTAAATCTTCCTGAAGATGGAAATCTGAGTTATATACCCCTGGAAAATAATACTGAATACCTTCAACCTTATATTGCAATTCAGGATAACCCGGCTCTGCCTTTAGACAGCTTCGGAGACGGAGCCAGACTTGTATTCAAAGTTCTTGCCCCCCTTGTAGCTCTTGCAAAAGATATAAACAGAGAAAAATCTGGTTTATTTTTATGGGAAGAACCGGAATTATTTCAAAACCCGGTCACTCTTTATAAACTGCTTGAAACATTAGTTAATCTCACCAGAGATAAAAATATACAGATATTTATTACTACTCAGAGCATTGAAGTTATAGCCTGCTTTACAGATTTAATTCATAGAAAAACTATAGATGAAAATGATATAAAAGCCTATCAATTAAACCTTTCTGACGGAGAACTTAAAACAGCCTGGTTTACAGGAGAAAATCTTCTTGTATGGTTAAGAAATGGTTTTGATCCGAGAATATGGGCAAAATTCAAAAGCCCTCTCTCATATAAACTCAGAGTATCTGAAGAAGAGGGGGAAGAAGAATGTTAAAATATCTGATTCCTGAAGGAAAAACAGAGATAAATATTATAAAACTGTTGAATAAAAAAAAGTTTATAAACTTCACACTGGAAGAAGATTGTAACTATCCGCAAGAAAGTGAGCCAGGTGGGAAAAGCCGTATTAATAGTTATATAAATAGCTTTGGAACAAGACTGGGTATCGACCCATTAAGATACCTTATACTAAGAGATCTGGATGAACATGATAATGAAACCTTTGATACAATTAAACAAAGTATAGAAAATGCTGTAAAAAAGCTATTTGAAGTAAGGGGTTTCTCTGCCAGCCATATTAAATTAAAAAAATCAGATAACTATGCAAATATATATACTTTTTCTTCTGATATGCCGGATTTTAAACTTTCACTGCATATAGCAGATTTCCCGAAGATTGACGATAATATGTCAAAATTTATCAAATCAACAACTGATGACTATATACTCAAACTTATTATTAAAGAAAAGACCTTGGAAAACCTCTATAATAATTTATATAAAAATAAATCTATGAAACCGGATAGTCCCGATATTATTAAACAAAAAGTCATAAAAGAAGTCAGGGAATTACTGGAAAACAACAAAATCATCATGGAAGAAGCAAAAGACTTTATAAGGATATACAGTGCTATAACCCGTACAGGACTTTCCCCTGCAGCTATCGTTAATAAGATAATTAACCATTCCTGTGATGAAGATATTAAGGAAGTCTTTATTTCATTTATATGGGCAGTAAATTATCTTTCCGAAGAAAATTAACGTCATGAAAAACTCCCTTCAACAAAAATATATGAAAAAAAAATCATAAATATTTTTTCACACCGACAGTTTTTGTCGGAGTAAATATAATAAGATAAGTATAAATATAGACTCGAACAATAGAGGACTAAGAAAGGATAATCAACAAATGCTTGATAAAATCTATCTTTCCAGATACAAATTTACTTTACTTCCCGAGTATGAATTACATCTCCCCCAGTATCTCGGTTCAACCCTTCGTGGAGGTTTCGGCTCAGTATTTCGCAAAATCGTATGCTGCTACAGAGACAAAATCTGTAATGAATGTCTTCTTAAAAGCAAGTGTATTTATTCCTACGTATTCGAAACCTCTCCCCCGGAGAACTCGGAAAAACTCAGAAATATAGAATCAATACCGAGACCTTATATAATAGACCCTCCGGCCTTTGACTCAACTGCAGTCTATTCACCTGAAAGACCTTTACGTTTCTATTTGAATCTTATCGGCAAAGCCGTTGAATATTTTCCATACTTTATAGTTGCCTTTCAGGAACTCGGTAAAGTCGGAATAGGCAGAAAAAAAGAAAAATTCATCATTCAGGAAGTGGAAATTCAGGACATAGCAACAGGTAACCTGGAACAGATCTATTTTCCAAACGGAACTGTTTTAAACAAAAGATATATATTCTCACTGGAAGATGCATTAAAACAGGTAAACACAAAAGACTATACTGCAATAAAAATAGATTTTTTATCACCGGTTCGGCTCAAGGCAGGTTCATATCAGCACACACCTGTTTTCCGGCATTTCTTTGGTTCGTTACTTCGCAGGCTTTCATCACTTTCTTATTTTCACTGTAATACGGAACTGAAAATAAGCTATGCAAATATACTGACACAGGCTGAACATATCGAATTATTCGACAATCACACTCACTGGAAGGACTGGGAAAGATATTCTTCAAGACAGCAAACGAAAATGAAGTTCGGCGGACTTATGGGTTCAACAGGTTACGAAGGTAATCTTACACCATTTATGCCTTACCTTAATTTCGGCCAGTGGATTCATGTAGGGAAAAATGCCACATTTGGACTTGGTAAATATGAAATTTTAAGTTTATGATAGGGGGAAAAAGCAATGAATATAAAAGAAAAATCTATTCTGGATAAATTTAAAAGCCTTTTATTAAAGAAAATCAAATTATATAAGCTATTTTTATTCGGCTCAAGAGCCAGAGAAGATGCAGATCCTGATTCAGACATGGACGTTATGGTAATTGTAGATGATCAACTTACAAAAGAGATAAAAGACCATATAAGTGATTGTGCTTGGGAGTCATGTTTTGGTTCCGGTATTATTCTGGTGCCGGTATATTTTGCAAGACAGGAATGGGAAGAAGGCCCTGAAAAATATTCCTTACTTGCTCAGGCAGTAGAAAAGGAGGGTATACTTTTATGAAATCTTATGATATGAAAACTCTAATCAAATATCGTCTCGAACAGGCACAGATCGCTATTGAAGATGGAACATACCTTTTAAATGGCAATAGAAGTCCTCAGAGTATAGTAAATCGATCTTATTATGCTATGTTTTATGCAACACTCGCTTTACTTCAGGAGACAGGAAAGATACCGTCAAAACATACAGGAGTAATAAGCCTTTTTGATACTGAATTCGTTCTAAAGAATATTTTTCCGAAAGAATTATCAAAAGATTTACATAAAGCATTCGATTTAAGGCAGATAACAGATTATAAAATAATTGACCCTATGACTCCAGATGAAGCAAGAGAAACATTGGAAAAAGCAATTAAATTTGTTGAAGCTGTCAAAGAATATTTTAAACATATTATTTAATACTTGCTATATTAAAAATTTATAGTATAACCACTCAGGAGAAAAGAGAATGGAAGTTATAGTAGAAGGATACGGACTTTATCTCGGTAAAAAAAGCGAACGGCTTGTCATAAAAAAAGGGAAAGATGTTCTTGAAGAACATCCCCTTATGAATATTGAAAGAGTAACTATTACTTCTATGGGTGTATCCATCTCTACAGATCTCCTGAAAGACTGTACGGAAAGAGGGATAATTATAAATCTTCTTTCCTGGGGAGGTAAGCCATATGCAATGATTACCTCCCCTCATCTCACAGGCACAGTAATCACAAGAAGGGAACAATTTCGGGCCTATGATGATCAAAGAGGTATTGAATACGGAAGATCTATAGTAACAGGAAAAATAAAAAACCAGATAAATACATTGAAATACTCCTCCAAATATAGAAAACAATCTGCACCGGGTGTATATAAACTCATTTATGAAAAAATCTCAAAAATGAATGAAATTATGAGTGAAACTTCTAAAGTTACAGGGAAAAATATAGATGAAGTAAGAGGAACTCTTTTATCTATTGAAGGCAGGGCATCTCAATATTACTGGCAGGGCATAAAAGAAATTCTGGATGAAGACATAGATTTTCCGGGTCGTGAACATAGAGGAGCAACAGATCCGGTAAATTCTCTCTTAAATTATGGATACGGCATTCTATGTTCCCGTATATGGGGAGCTTTATTACTTGCAGGGCTCGAACCTTACTGCGGTTTTATTCATGTAGACAGACCCGGTAAAGCGAGTCTTGTCTATGATGCAGTAGAAGAATTTCGTCAGCCTGTTGTAGATAGAGTTGTTCTTGCTTTTATTAACAGGAAAGGCCAGGTAGAAATAGATAAAGAAGGAATGCTGGAAGAAAAATGTAAGAAAAATTTTGCCGGAAAGATTATTGAAAGACTGGATGCCCATGAAAAATATGAAGGAAAGAAATATACCATTAAAACTATAATTCAAAGACAGACAAGAAAACTGGCTTCTTTTTTACGCAATGAAGGCAGGTTCGATCCTTTTATATGTAGCTGGTAGAACATATGCAAACCCTGATCATCTATGATATAGAAAGCGATAAAATCAGAAATAAAGCTGCAGAACACTGTAAAGATTATGGTTTAAAGAGGATTCAATTCAGTGCTTTTCTGGGAGATATGAACAGAAACAGAAGAGAAGAATTATTTCTTAAATTAAAAAAACTTCTTGGACAGGCAAAAGGAAATATTCAGTTAATTCCATTATGTGACAAAGATTATGGTTTAAGAAAGATAACGGTCAATGAATAATATTGAGCTTAAAGTGTCTGATATAAAACAGTATCTTTATTGTCCCAGAGTCGTATATTTTTACTATGTACTTCCTGTTCAGGCTAAATCTACTTTCAAAATGGAATATGGAAAGGACCAGCATATAAAATGGGAAGAGCTTGAAAAAAGGAGAACTTACAAAAAATATAAATTATCAGAAGGTGAAAGAATATTTAACAGTTTTTTTGTATCAGACAGACTTGGCCTTGCCGGGAAACTGGATCTTTTAATAAAAACACCGGAAGAATATGTACCTGTAGAATTTAAATATACATCAGGAGAAGTAGCTTTAAGTCACAGATATCAACTGGTAGCTTATGCCATGCTGGTTGAAGATGTATATCATCTTACAATAAGGAGGGGATTTGTCTATCTTATAATGCCGAATAAGCTTGAAGAAATAATTTTTACACAGGATGCCAGATCACAGGTAAAAAAAGTTCTGGAAAAAATCAGAAATATGATAAAAAAAGAAATAATGCCTGAAACAAACAGGTTTCGTTCCTGTTGCCGGGATTGTGAATATTTAAATTTTTGCGGAGATGTGTGGTGATTTAAATGTATTTTCTTTCATCTGAAGAACGACAGTTTCTTTTAAAAGGACTCCTTCCAAAGACCAGAGAAATGAATGTTGTAGATGAATTAAGGGGATGGAACTGGAACCGTCCTCCTCTTGCTCCTGTATATGATTTAAAATTACCTCTTTATGAAATAGCAGGAAAATATTGCCCTGTCGGTAAAGATGTATATTTAAAAAGAGTGATGAGTGTGTCCGGGAATTTGAATTTTCTTATGATTCAGGGTATAGTCCTCCATGATGTCATGGTAGAAATAATGACCAAGGCAAAAAAACTTATATATACGATGGGAGTCAGCAATTATATTTCTATTTTTAATGAATTGAGTAATAATACCTATGAAATTCCCGGGAAATATGTAAAATTACTTGATAATAATCTGGAACTTTTACAAAAAAGAGTGAACTATCTGTGGGAATTCGAAGCAAGAAATATAACTGCAAGAATCCAGGAAGTGTTATCACATCAGCCTTACATAGGAGAAGACTCTCTTGCATATCATGCGTTACCGGTCATTATGGAACAGAAACTTGACGGATCGTTCCTGGGTATGAGTCATTATTTAAGCTCAGATGCATTTATTTTTTCAGAACCTATGATTCTGGATTTGAAATTTGATATTAAAAGAGATTTTCATAAATTGACTACAACAGGATATGCTATGGTTATCGAGTCCTTATATGAATACCCTGTAAATATTGGCTGCCTCATCTATCCGGAATTCCGAGAAGACGGGAGAATAACTGTAAAGAAAGATTTTCATTTTATCAATGAAGAACTTCGTCAATGGTTTATTGAAGAGAGAGATGAAAAAATGAGAATGGTTTTTGAAGAGATAGATCCTGGGATGCCTGAAAAGTGTTATGAAAATTGCCAGTATATGGCAAAATGTCCCGGTTCAGGGAGATAATTAATTGAGCAAAATATGTTGTAGATTTCAGCACTAAATGTTATACTATTAAATACAATATATTATAAAGGAAATATCCATTTTCGAAAATCATAGGAAAAATTCTCATGGAGAAATATTTTTGGGAAACGGCAGAATGTGAATGGAGATTAAAATGTTAGATATGACCGGGCTTTTTAGAAAAATAAATTTTTCGCAAATCGAGCAGGTTTTTTTGCAGAAAAGATATTTTCGAAGTCATAAGATGAATTCTGTAAAAAAGTCAATATCAATAAATCTTGAAAAGCTTGCCAATAACTGTACTTTGACAATTAAATATTTGTAATCGTGGGCGGTTCCACAGTTTGACTCATTTAATAGAGGACTGAAACCTTATTGCTCCTACAGAAGAAGTGCCGAATATTGCTGGTTCCACAGTTTGACTCATTTAATAGAGGACTGAAACAATTCCAGAGCTTTATTAACGATAACCTCAATTCCAGTTCCACAGTTTGACTCATTTAATAGAGGACTGAAACGGAATAATAGCCGTAGACCCGGAAGTAATTCCGCTTGTTCCACAGTTTGACTCATTTAATAGAGGACTGAAACGTCAAAGTCCTTTGAATAGTCCAATTGGTTCCATCTAGTTCCACAGTTTGACTCATTTAATAGAGGACTGAAACGTCATACGAGATAGATAATACCTGCTGTGATACTCTCGTTCCACAGTTTGACTCATTTAATAGAGGACTGAAACGTAACAGTGGTAACAGTGGAATTCTTTTTCTTATTTTCGTTCCACAGTTTGACTCATTTAATAGAGGACTGAAACTGCGAGCAATTGACTTGCCGAACTTGCAATATCCGCGGTTCCACAGTTTGACTCATTTAATAGAGGACTGAAACCAATCTTACCAATCGAGAATTCAAAATCTATCTCAGTTCCACAGTTTGACTCATTTAATAGAGGACTGAAACTGAAGGAGCTTTAACTTTCACAACATTACGTTTATTTAGTTCCACAGTTTGACTCATTTAATAGAGGACTGAAACAAATCCCGGAAGATAAAGCTGATGTAATTGATAAAAGTTCCACAGTTTGACTCATTTAATAGAGGACTGAAACGGAAAGCACTGCAACTATTATTCTTCCGTTATATATAGTTCCACAGTTTGACTCATTTAATAGAGGACTGAAACCTTCTACCAGTTTCTCTATGCCGAGTTTTATTGAGTTCCACAGTTTGACTCATTTAATAGAGGACTGAAACGGTAATAATACTTCTCCAACTTCCTCAATTGCTCCGGCGTTCC
This sequence comes from Vulcanimicrobiota bacterium, assembly GCA_036746235.1. GTDB lineage: Bacteria > Vulcanimicrobiota > SpSt-956 > SpSt-956 > JAKJGF01 > CALARM01. The sequence goes on from DAIOEN010000010.1 coordinate 70,564, forward strand.
ACAGTTTGACTCATTTAATAGAGGACTGAAACTCTCGTATGGTGGAAAACGCTGGAATTCAATGTGCGGAAGTTCCACAGTTTGACTCATTTAATAGAGGACTGAAACTCATTTTGTATATCATCCACATTCGCCGTCATGCGAAGTTCCACAGTTTGACTCATTTAATAGAGGACTGAAACTAAACCACCATATTATCACAGGTAACTTCACGGTCGTTCCACAGTTTGACTCATTTAATAGAGGACTGAAACGTGATATAGAGTGGAAATATTGAAAAAAAGGAGTGAGTTCCACAGTTTGACTCATTTAATAGAGGACTGAAACATATTACACCTGAAAGATTCTTACAAATGGCATTTACAGTTCCACAGTTTGACTCATTTAATAGAGGACTGAAACGGCACAAATACCGGATATTGTGCATATGAAAATGACAGTTCCACAGTTTGACTCATTTAATAGAGGACTGAAACGATTTCTCAAGATATTCTTTTCAATATATCAAGTATTTGTTCCACAGTTTGACTCATTTAATAGAGGACTGAAACCATCTACCTTTTGAATTCCCTCGACTTCTACTTTTACTGTTCCACAGTTTGACTCATTTAATAGAGGACTGAAACTTACATGCCGGGCATTTCATGGTTACGTAATAATCTTGTTCCACAGTTTGACTCATTTAATAGAGGACTGAAACGTTCGTTTAAATCCGTCTCCAATGCTTTAGATAAGGTTCCACAGTTTGACTCATTTAATAGAGGACTGAAACTCTATTCAGCAAACAAACTCTTTTAAGAGATGTACTGTTCCACAGTTTGACTCATTTAATAGAGGACTGAAACTTCTGCCTCTCCTCCTCTCCGATTCGCCGAGCTTGCGTTCCACAGTTTGACTCATTTAATAGAGGACTGAAACTTAGATTTTCATTTTAATCTGAAAGGCGTTTCCTCTGCGTTCCACAGTTTGACTCATTTAATAGAGGACTGAAACTCACCTTCCGTATTTGCTGTAGATAACAGTCAGGCAGTTCCACAGTTTGACTCATTTAATAGAGGACTGAAACGGAATACTTTGAATAATTCCCCCTAGAAAACTATCGAGTTCCACAGTTTGACTCATTTAATAGAGGACTGAAACGAATATGGGAATGTAATAAAATATGCTGAAGTGCTGGTTCCACAGTTTGACTCATTTAGAGGATTTTCTGAAAAAGTAACCGAGAGTTAGA
>DAIOEN010000011.1:0-49920 GCA_036746235.1 Vulcanimicrobiota bacterium
TAATTTCTAAAGCTCTATCATAACATGTAATAGCTTCTTCGTATTTTTTTAAATCACCTAAAGCAATGCCCTTGTTATTCCAGGCATCATCATAATCAGGATTAATTTCTAAAGCTCTATCATAACATGTAATAGCTTCTTCGTATTTACCTTGAGATTTTAAAACAATTGCTTTATTAAACCATATAGTAAAACATTCAGGGTCAATTTCTAGAGCTTTATCATAACACATTATAGCTTCTTCATAATTTTTTTGAAGTTTTAAATTACATCCTTTGTTATAATACTGAGAAGCGTCTTTATTGTTATCCAGTATTGGATGAGCTTGTTCATTTATAGAAATACCACAAAATTTATTTTTAACACATATATTTTTTATAGCCTTACCACTGGCACTGCCAAAGTATGCAATACCATCCCACTTGTTTTCCTGGCAAATATTACTATCTAATGTAGGATGTGCTTGATTTCCAACTTCGATACCTCTGAGTTCATTTTTACTACAATTATTCTTACAAGCACTGCCACTGGCATCTTCAAGATATAAAATTCCATCTTTTTTATTCCACTGGCAGGTATTGTTATCCAGAATTGGTTGACTCTGATTAGTTACCAGAATACCATGATATTCATTATTGTTACAAGTATTAACCTCTACTATTGGATGACTATTTTCACATACAGAGATGCCATGAAAACCATTTTTATTACAATTATTTTTACTGACATTCCCACTGGCACTGCCAAAATATACAATACCACATTGCTTATTCTCCTTACAGGTATTTTTCTTTAAATTCGGTTGTGACTGCCCTTTTACCTGAATACCATGATATTCATTATTATTACAAGTATTTTGTCTTGCATTCCCACTGGCATTTGTATAGTATGAAATACCTCCCCACTTATTTTCCTGGCAGATATTGCTTTCCAGGGTTGGTATCGCCCGTTCTTCTATGCAGATACCGTCTATTTCATTCTTTCTACAATTATTTTGAAATGCATTGCCACCAGCATTATTAAAGTATGCGATGCCACTTTTTTTGTTCTCCTCACAGATATTTCTCTTTAAATCAGGCTGTCCATTCTCTCCAACATAGATGCCATGATATTCATTCTTATTGCAAGTATTCTTTTCTAGTATTGGCTGTGCCTGTCCATTTACCTGAATACCATGATATTTATTATTATTACAATTATTTTTACTGGCATTTCCATTGGCATTGCCAAAGTATGCAATACCATTCTTTTTGTTCTCAACACAAGTATTAGCCTCTACTATTGGATGACTATTTTCACGTATAGAGATACCATGAAACCCATTCTCCTCGCAGGTATTACATTCTAATATTGGCTGTGCTTCTTTCCCAATATAGATACCATTTGACTCATTATTTCTACAAGTGTTCTTAACTGATCTTCCTCCAGAACTATCAGAATATTCTATACCATCTTCCTTGTTATATTCACAGGTATTTTCTTCTAACAATGGTTTCGCTTGCTTGTCTACACAAATTCCATTCTTCTTGTTCTCTTCACAGGTATTTCTTTTTAAGCTAGGCTGTGCATTTTCTCCAATATAGATACCCTGATATTCATTCTTATTGCAAGTATTCTCTTCTAGCATTGGCTGTGCCTGTCCGTTTACCTTAATACCATGAGATGTATTTTTACTACAAATATTTTGTCTGGCATTCCCACTGGAACTGCTAAGGTATGCAATCCCACTCGACTTGTTTTCCTGGCAAATATTGCTATTTAATGTAGGATATGCTTGATTTCCAACATAAATGCCATTCGACTCATTATTTCTGCAAGTGTTCTTACCTGATATTCCTCCAGAATTATCAGAATATTCTATACCATCTTCCTTGTTATATTCACAGGTATTTTCTTCTAACAATGGTTGTGATTGCTCACATACTCTAATACCATTCTTTTCATTCTTTTTACAAATATTATTAAATGCACTGCCACTGGCATTTTTATAGTAAGAAATACCATTCTGTTTATTTCCCTGGCAAATATTGCTTTGCAGGAATGGTGTCGCTTGCTCTTCTACACAGATACCATTCCTCTTGTTCTCCTCACAGGTATTTCTCTTTAAATTTGGTTGTGCATTTTCTCCAATATAGATGCCTTGATATTCATTCTTATCGCAACTATTTTGTTCTAGTATTGGATGTGACTGTTCATTTACCTGAATACCATGACTTTCATTATTACTACACATATTTTGTCTGGCATTCCCACTGGAACTGCCAAAGTACGCGATACCACTCCATTTGTTTTCCTGGCAAATATTACTATCTAATGTAGGATGTGACTGATTTTCAACATCGATACCACAGTTTTCATTCTTACTACAAATATTCTTAAAAGCACTGCCACTGGCATCTTCAAGATATAAAATTCCATCTTTTTTATTCCACTGGCAGGTGTTGTTATCCAGAATTGGTTGACTTCGATTGCTTACCTGAATACCATGATATTCATTATTGTTACAGGTATTTTGTCTGGCATTGCCACCGGAACTGTCATCGTAAGAGATACCACTCCACTTGTTTCCCTGACAAATATTCTCATTAAGATTTGGATGTGCCTGGTTGCCAACTTTAATCCCATACTCTTCATTTCGGTTACAATTATTCTTACATGCATTGCCACCGGCACTGTCATAGTAAGCAATACCATCTTCTCGATTCCAGTGACAGGTATTTTTTTCAAGATTCAGATTTACCTGTCCACCTGAATAAATACCGGATTTATTATTATTACGAAGCTCACACATAGATACTGTACCTATTGTGTTACCACATAGAAAGAGGCCATTCCCTATCTGCTTATTTATTTCATCACTCATTCCACCAGAGAACCGGCAGAATTGAAGATTTATCTTACCTCCCATTACTCTTAAAACATCAGCCTTTTTTCCTCCTTTATGTTCAAAAGTTAAACCACTGGCAGTAAATAAACCCTTTCCATCAAACTGTAATACATATTCTTCTCCTTCACAGATTATACTGGTTAGATTTATCCCTGCACCCTGTAAATAGACTGATTTTGTAATAGACACAGGTTTGGGAAGATGAAATTCCCCTGATTCTATGTGTATTTTCTCTCCATCATTTATTTTTATTAATAATTCCTCCAGGCTTCCATCTCTTGGGACAACAAATTTCTTTATTTCTTCTGTTTTTTTATCCCAGCGAGCAGTAATACTTACTGTAACTGTGTCAAAAGGATTATCAGGATTAATCAGGATTATTTCTTCACTTAGTTCCTGTTCTTCTTTTCCACCTCTGAGTGTTATGGTAAGGAGAGTTTCTCCCGGACCAAAAGTCTCCGGGTTTACGACTAACATATCTGACCTGTTTTTTATCTGTCCTGGCCCGCCTGATACTATTAAATCTTTTTTCCCACCTTCTCCTGCCTTTAAAGTACCGAAAGAGATTAAATCACTCTTAACCTGAATCGGCAATATATGTATTTCAGGTTTTAAAACTGATACATTAACTGCCGACTTTACAGCTAACCTGGCAAATTCTTCAGGTATACCACGTATCTTCAGAGCACTTACAGTAGTTTCCTGCCTGGTTTTATCTGTTATACCTCGAACTGCCATCAGCATTTTTGCCCATTTTCCCAGTTCATTCAAAGTCCAGTCTTTGTCCAATCCGCCGGCAAGCATTAATAATTCTAATTCTTCTCTATGGATTGCTCCGTACTTCTGAATTAACTCTGCTAAATGCTTTAGAGCAGGCAGTAAAATTTTTATTTGATCTTTAGAAAGGATAGAAGACATTTTATTATTCCCTACCTGATTTTTTTAAATTATTATTTAAAAAGATTTTTTATAAAACTTAAAACAGAAGAGTCTGAAGGATGCATGTCACCTTCTCTGTTTCTACAGCATTTGTTATCTTTTATTACAGGTTTTGCCTGTTCATGGAAAAATATACCGTAATTATTACCCTGACATGTGTTGTTTTTTATTACCGGACTGGCCTGGTTACGTGCATAAATACCATGTAAATTATTGTTGTTGCAATTATTTTGATAGGCAGTTCCGCCAGCATTCCCAAAAAAACCTATACCACATTGTTTGTTGTGGGTGCATACATTGCCTTCAAGTATCGGCTTCGCCTGTTCACCAGCATAGATTCCCTGTTCCTCATTTCTGTTACAGGTATTTTTGCGGGCAGTTCCTCCTCCGCCGTCAAAGTAACCTATACCAGTTTCTTTATTCCCATCACAGATATTACCCTCAAGAACAGGTTGTGCCTGACCTCCTACATAAATACCACGCAATACATTGTTATTACAGGTATTTTTAGAAGCATTACCTCCGGCACTTTCAAAGTAACTAATGCCATTAATCCTGTTCTCCTGACAGATATTATTTTGTAGCACCGGTTTCGACTTTTCACCAGCATAGATTCCATGTTTTTCATTTCTGTTACAGGTATTTTGGCGGGCAGTTCCTCCCCCATCATCAAAGTAAGCTATACCAGTTTCTTTATTCCCACTACAGATATTACCTTCCAGAACAGGTTGTGCCTGACCTCCTACATAAATACCACGCAATACATTGTTATTACAGGTATTTTTAGAAGCATTACCTCCGGCACTTTCAAAGTAACTAATGCCATTAATCCTGTTCTCCTGACAGATATTATTTTGTAGCACCGGTTTCGACTTTTCACCAGCATAGATTCCATGTTTTTCATTTCTGTTACAGGTATTTTGGCGGGCAGTTCCTCCCCCATCATCAAAGTAAGCTATACCAGTTTCTTTATTCCCACTACAGATATTACCTTCCAGAACAGGTTGTGCCTGACCTCCTACATAAATACCACGCAATACATTGTTATTACAGGTATTTTTAGAAGCATTACCTCCGGCACTTTCAAAGTAACTAATGCCATTAATCCTGTTCTCCTGACAGATATTATTTTGTAGCACCGGTTTCGACTTTTCATCAGCATAGATTCCATGTCCCTCATTTCTATTACAGGTATTTTGACGGGCAGTTCCACTGGTATTATCACGGTAACCCATACCACCTTCTTTATTTTCATTGCATATGTTCTCCTCTATAAAAGGATGTGCTTGACCTCTCATATGAATACCCCATAGCTCATTATTACTGCAATTATTCTTCACAGCAGTTCCACCGGCATTATCAATATATGCGATACCATTGTATGTATTTCCATGGCAAATATTATTCTGTAATAATGGTTTTGCCTCTTTACTGACATAAATTCCACTATTTTTATTCTTATTACAAATATTTTGACGGACATTCCCACCAGAATTTTCAGAATAAGCTATACCGGACTCCTTATTCTCATGGCATTTATTTGCCTCTAAATCAGGCTGTGCTTTACCTCCTGCATAGATACCATTTAATTCGTTATTACTACAGATATTCTTACTGTTAGTTCCATAAGTAATGTCAGAATACGAAATACCATTTTTTTTGTTTCCCTGACAAATATTATACTCCAGGATGTGATGTGCCTGGTTAAGCATCTGTATACCACAGGTTTCATTATTATTACAGCTATTTTGTCTTACATTACCCCTGGAATTACCTGAGCAGACAATACCATTATCTTTATTCCACTGACAGGTATTACCTTCTAATACAGGTTCTGCTTCCTCACATATTGAAATTCCATTGCTCTGATTGTTATTACAGGTATTATTACAGATATTTCCAACAGCATTGCCGGAATATGCAATTCCATCCTTTTTATTCTCCTGGCAGGTATTATTTTCCATTTTAATATTTACTCTTTCTCCTATGTAAATACCACAGTTACCATTATTAATAAACTGACATTCCGTTATTGTACCTTTCGTATCACCATAGAGGGAGAGACCATTTCCTCCATGAGTAGTTGCATCATCTCTTATTCCCCCTGTAAAACGACATCTGTAAAAAGCTACTTCTCCGTTACCTTTCACTCTCACAACATCAGCCCATTGTTTACCACTATGCTCAAAACTCAGATCACTCACATCAAAGAAGCCTTTAGAAGAAAATTCTATAGTATATTCTTCTTTATCACAGACAATTCTCGATACATTTGAACCCATTCCATATAAGTGTATTGATTTATTAATAGAAATAGGTCTGGATAAATGAAATTCCCCGGCTTCTAAATGAATTATACCGTCTTCAATAACTTTCAGCAGGGCTTCTTCCAGTGTGCAATCTTTTGGGACAACTATTTCTTCTGTGCTTGACTGTAAATTTACCTGTTCACTCCATCTGGCAATTATTCCTACTGTTACTTTTCCGGATGGACTTTCAAGAATTAAGTCATCCCATAGGATTTGTCCTTCCATTCCACCTATGACTGTAAGTGTAAGATTTGTTTCCCCCGGTCCGAAGATTTCAGGCTCTACTGTGGCTGTATTTAATCTCACCTTTGCACATCCTGGTCCACCTGATACAGTTATCGTTTTTCGTACAGTTTCATTGATTTTCATCTCTCCAAAACCAACCATTTCCTGGCTGGCTTTAATCGGTAGTATATCCGATTTAGTAGAGGGAACTATCAAAAGCCCTGTCACTGCTTCTATAGCTTGTACAGCAGAAGTTTCCGGTATACCATAGAACATCAGTTCACTCCTGGCTGCTTCAAGTCTCCTCATGTCTTTTACACCGCGTAATGTAAGGAGAATTTTTACCCATCTTTCCAGTTCATTTACTGCCCAATCTTCTTCCAAATCCAGACCAAGCAATAATATTTTCAGATCTTCTTTTCCGGGAACCATATTTTTTTGTAGTAATTCTAATACGAACGGTAGTGCTGGAACCAGAGAATCTATCTGATTGGAAGATAATGAAAAATTCATAATAATTACCTTGAAGTTAAAATTTATTCTTTAACATATGCCATTCGTCGCCCATCACCAAAGTTGATAAAACAGCATCTTGTTAAAGTTAGAGATTGCCCTTTCTGTACAGTAAACTGACGGTTTTCATTCGGGAAACGAGCATGCCATATAGCATCTTCATTATTGACTATGAAGTAATGCCCCTTCTTTTGATCAAATTCAACATAACCTGATATATTATCACTCTTTCGTGTGAAAGAAGGTTTATTACCGACTGTAATCATATCAGGAAAAATTTTAGAGCCATTCATTATTACAAGATGGCTTTTAAGAGAAGAAAAAATCCCTTTGCTCTTTTCTTCATAGAGTTCCAGTAGAGCAGGATAAGGAGGTTTAATTTTTTCTCCACAAAAGGGGCATATACGTTTATAGGCAGGGTTAACCCAGTAAGGATATGGAAATTTTTGTTTACAATTCTGGCATACAAAAATTTCATAAATAATAGAGGATAAACTTTCCTCCCATTCCCTGGAAGCCGGGCGTTTGTCCGGATTATTGAGTCCATCAATCAGTGCCCGGTTGGCTAAATCCTGTAGTAAAGGAGGAAGTATCTTATAACTGAGAGCTCCTTCCTGATAAAAAGGTAATCCCAGATTACGAGGTCTGTGCCTGTGTTCTTCTGGATTTTCACTGAATAAAGCATATTTACCCCAGCCGAGTATTTCACTTAGCTCTGTATCATTATCATACTCTACTAAAGGTTTCATTACATTTCGAAAGAGTAAAGTATGTAAAATTAAAACAGCCATACTGTAACGGTCAGTTTTCTCATTGGGTTTAATTTTATCAGTAAGAATTTCTGGAGCCATAAACTCCATTTTCCCTACCACCTGAGGAGGAAGAAAGCCTGCTACTACAACTCCGTCAATTTCCAGCATAATAGCTTCTCCGTCATTTATGTTAACCATAAAATTATAATAATGAATATCACTGTGGGCAAAACCTTTGTTATGGAGCACAACAATAGATTTAGAAATACTGTGTGCCAGCTTAAAGTAATGTTCCCAGGTTTTTCCCTGATTAAAATGTGCTGCAGCCTGTCTGGGAAGAATGAATTCTGATAATTCTCTATAATGCTTTGGGACCCTTCTCATTACAAAACCTGTTCGACATTGTCCGTCTAAACTCTCTATAAGACTTAATGGAGGGATGATAAATTTTTCCTCTTCAGAGGTCAGGGATTGAAAAAGAGACATTATGTATTTTAACAATGCCTCTTTCTCAGAACGGGCTTTGTGATATATTTTAACAGCATATTTACCATCACGGCTAAAATAAACTGTACCTTCTCCACCACTTTTTACATTATCATCTATTACTTCTAATTCTCCTGGTAAACTATGAGGCGGAGATTTAAGTATAACGACTGCCATAACTTTATAATCCTCCTGATTAATCCCTGAAATCTTCAAATTTGAATATCTTCATCTAACATCTTCTCTGATTTAACCATGGAAAGATCCAAATTCACCTGCTGCCGTATCAATAATTAATTTAGCAGCACCTTCAGAAACACCCCGAAGCATCAATGATCTCTGAGCGATCTCTTTTTTTCTTTTATCTTTTACACCACGGACTACCAGTAATACTTTTACCCATCTTTCCAGTTCACCTGTCATCCATTCTTCCCTTAAACCGATATTATCTAGCAATAGTTGTAATTTTTTACCTGAAATTGTTTCTTTGTTTTGCACTGATTCTGCTATATATTTCAGGGCAGGTAGTAAAGTTTCAATTTGAGTGGAAGAAAATAATATATTCATAGTAACTCCTGATTATTATTTCATTATTACAACCAGTGTTCGATCATCCCAGCTACCACTTACTTCATACGTTGAAAGCCACTGTAAAAGCCTTGATGCTATTTGAGACAAAGGTTCTTCCTTACGTAATTCACGATTAATATCTTCTGCCCAGTGATGAAAGATATTCGAGGGAGGCGGATGAGTGCAATCCTCTGATACACCGTCACTCATTAAATAAAAAGTTACTATACCTTCGGATTCTTCAGAAGATAGATGAGTAACTACAAAATATTTTTCCCAGTCCTTCTGGGTAAGAACATAGACCTCACCAGGTTCTCCCGGGTCAGGTACATTAAGGAGATAACTGGCTCCCTTTTCAGGATGGAATGAAGCTATCAGACCATCTCCAATCTGACCGGCCGATACCATGCCGGTCTTTGTATTAATTAAAATACCTAGCAACGTACAATGAAAATCCCGTAATGAAACTTTCCACATCTGAGCAAACTGTTCAATCCCCTGCCTTGTATTATAAAAAGAATTTCTTATACATTCATTCAAATTTATGGAAATATTTTTATTTACAACTTTTTCAACATTTTCTGTTTTAGTTTCAGAGAGATATCTGTGCCATATCATTGTTCCACACCCTCTGTTCGTCTCGTTTGAAGGTGCAGTTACAGAGGCAGATTCGAAAGCAGGAAAGAAAGAAAAAATTTCTTTTATTGAATTACTTTCTTTATTATCTGGAAATGAAAGACCGGTCTGTAATTTTTTTACAACATCCTGTTTTTCTCTTTTTATGTCTTCATTTTCCATTACAGAGTCAAATTTACTTACCTCACGTAACATATGTTCACATAAAGCTTCTACTGCATAAGTAGATCCATATCGTGATAATTTCAAAGAACCAACTCCGTCAGATACTGCTGCTGCTATCCATGGGCCGGCAGAGCGAATTGCAAAAGCATCGTCCCTTGGACGAAAGTCACGAAGGTGTAGTTTCCCTGCTGCACTTGCACCTACAAAACGATATAACCCGAGCTGGCCATATGAGGCGCACCAGTCAGGATGGGAATCAACATGCTGAAGAATACGATCACCTACAACAAAGCCTTTGGGTGACATATTTACACCTCATCTCAAAGATTGATATATATAAGCTGTGGCGGTGGTTGCTGCATTGTTATCTTCTGTTCACCACTGCTACCACTGGCCTGACTCACTATTTTACTTGCACTTTTTACACTTTGTGATACCCACTGGAAGAATTGTCTGAAAGATTCCTCAGAGTTATCCATACGAAAAGCATGTCCTATAGCAATAGCTTTAAGTTTTGTTTCATTGATACCTGGCCCGCACCCGACAGTGATAACATTAACTACCTTACGATTCTGTCGATTTAATATTTCCTGTCTTGGTGTCTGCCAGTCATCTGTAGGTTCTCCATCGGTAAGTATAAAAACCAGAGGTTTCCAGTCTCCTCTCTCTTTACCTTTGACAGATGGTTTAACATCTCTATCTATAGAGGTTTGAAGTATCTCTAATGCTCTACCCAGAGGAGTCGACCCGTCTGCTTCTAATTCAGGAGGATAGAATTTATCAATATGAACCAGCCCTTCTGTTATAAACTCTACAGTTTTCCCAAAAGTAATTACACCTACATAAACAGTGTCTTTTGTAATACTATCTGATTTTACCTCTTTTATAAAGGTATTTACTCCTTTTTTTACTGCCTTAATCGGATCACCATACATACTGCCCGAACAATCTAATAGAAGATACACAGGCAATCTCCTTACCCCTTCCTCCATCGCTACATTCATGCCTGTAATTCCTTTTCCTTTAGACACACATATAAGTTTATTCCCACAATGTTGACATATCATATGTTCATCAAAATCTTTACCACTACAGGTAGGACATTCCATTACTCCTAATTCCATTTTATCCTCTCCTTATTTTATAAAGTTATAAAAAGACTATCTAATTTTTATAAAAATTCCTTCAGCTATAATTTAGTTTCTTATTTATTTTTGTCTTTTCATTAATATTTAACCTTTAGTGAAGTTGCTATAATATTCAATTTTTTTTTAAAATTTCCTATAAAAAATAATACTTTCAAAAAAATTACAGGATTTGAATTTAAAACAAGAATTTTAAATGAATGTAATCTCCCATATTTTAAAGGTTTAATATTGAGGGGTAGTTTCGGTCATAATTTCAGAAGAGTGGCAGGCTCTGTCTGACGAAGGATTTTGAATGTAAAGACTTCAATGACCTTGTTGATAATCTAATGATAGAGGGATTATTTATTGTGTTAAAGGAATATGAAAAAGAAATATAGAAATATATTTTCTCAGATTTTTTTACTTCAGGAGGTTTTATGGAAGAAAATTTAAATACACAGCAAATTCGTTCCACCTATCCCTCTCCACTGGCTCTGACCTATAAGAGGATGGATGATATGTTAGTAGACGAATCTCCCTCCTCCAAACACAGCCTTCTGGGCGATCTCTTTGAAGTTATCCTGAAATACTGCTCCTGTGTCCTTATGGCACAGTATTTGAATGATAAAAGAGTAAATGAAAAGATAAATAATCAGCTACAGAATTTGAGACGTCCTTCCCTGGGGCACTGGAATTCATTTTTGAGGGATATTCTGAATTTTTATCATGATAATAATTATGAACCGGTTTTTCCCGAATTATATGATTTTTATACCAGAAAGAATAAATCGTTGAAGAAATCGGAACAATGCCGGCAGCTTTTAAAGGAAATTGATATAAAAGCATCAGGAGATATTTCTATAAAGACCATGTTCGATCTTTTTGTTACCTACAGAAACAAGGTATGGAAAGGACATGGAGCAACATTATCTGAGAAAGAATGTGTAAAAAGAGTAAAATTAATTCAACCGGCTCTTGAAGAAATTCTTCTGGAAATGGAATTTATAAAGAGATTAAAACTGGGATATGTAATGAAGGTAACTTATGAAAGAGGATATTCAGATCATATAATGCAATTTTTCACTGGGACTGATACAACAAAGAGAAAATATACGAGTGAAAAGAATAAACATCTTGAAACACGTAATCTCTATATCTTTCTGGAAGAAGAAACTCAGTTAATTCCGCTGTTTACCCTCTATCCATTTATAATATATGATAACTGTAATGACTGCAGAAAAGAACAGTTATTCTTTTTAAATGAAGGTGCGGAGAATCGGCTTGAGTATTTAAGCTATCAATGTGGCCACAGATTTATGCCCCCTGCCTATCTGGAAGATTTTGAGAAGTTAATGGAAGATATAAGTTGTTTTTTTAATAAGGAAAAAGTGCCGGAAGATATTATAGAAAGTTCTCCTTTCAGAAGTGTTGATGAAAGCCTCTATTACGAAAAATTAAAGGAAGTATGGGAAGATGGAATACTTGAAGATGAGGAGAAATCAGAACTGGAAGAATTTCTTAAAGAATGGCCCATAACTCCTGAGAGAGCGGCAGAACTTGAAGAGATGGTAAAGAAAGAACTTGGTATAAGGCAGATTGATGAAGAGAGTCTGAATAAGTACAGAAAACTTCTTGAGAGTTTTTCGAAAAAAAGAGTTATAGATAAAAAGCAGAGAGAACTGTTGAAACAGAAAGTAGAATCTCTCGGGATCCCTTTTGAAAGTGCTATAGAGATGGAAGGTGAACTTTATTATGAAAAGGGCTTAAGCTTTAAAGAAAATGGAAATAAGAAAGAAAGTCTTATTTATTTAGAAGCGGCCTTAGAACTTTTACCTTCCTGTGAGAAATACAGGGTAGAGTGTGAGGTTTTGAGGGAGGCAGAGGAAAAGAGAAAAGCCGAAGAGGAAGCCTGGAAAAGGGATGAAGAAGAGAGATTAAAAAAAGAGGAAGAGAGAATAAAAGCTGAGGAAGGAATCATAAGAAAGGCTCAGGAAGAGAAAAGATTAAAGAAAGAGGAAGAACGTAAAAAAGCTGAAGAAGAAGCCGGGAAAAAGGCAGAAGAGGAGAGACTTAAGAAAGAAGAAGAAAAGAAGAGGAAAGAGGAAGAAAAAGAAAAAGTCTGGAAGAAGAAAGCAGGAGAAAAGCAGAAGAAGAGAAGAAAAGAATTGAGAAAGAGAAAAAAGATAGATTAATTGATTGGCTAAGTAAAGCAGACAAATTATACCTTGAGAATAAGTATGAAGAAGCGATTAATTGTTTTAATAAAGCTTTAGAAATAGAGCCTGAAAATATAACAATTAAAAGAGGTAAGGAAGAAGTCATAAAGAAAGTTCAGGAGAAAAAGGAAGAAGCCAGAAGAAAAGCTCTGGAAGAAGAAAGAAAGAGAAAGGCTGAAGAGGAACGTATAAAGGCAGAAGAAGAAAGCAGAAGAAAAGCTGAAGAGGAAGAGAAAAAGAGAATTGAAGAGGAAAGGTTAAAGAAATTAGAAGAAGAAAAGAAGAAACGAGAAGAGGAAAGATTAAAGAAATTAGAGGAAGAGAAGAAGAGAAAAGAATATGAAGAGAAAAAGAGAATTGAAGAAGAAAGATTAAAGAAATTAGAAGAAGAAAAGAAGAAACGAGAAGAGGAAAGACTCAGAAGGGAAGAGGAAGCAAGAAAGAAAGAGGAACTTAAGAAAAAAGAAGAGGAAAAGAGAAAAGAAGAAGAGAGGAGAAAAGCCGAAGAAAAAGCTAAAAGAAGGAAACAGATTTCAGTGCCTGAGATGGTCTTAATTCCTGGTGGTACATTTCAGATGGGCAGTATAAGAAGAAGAGGCCTTTTTTCACTTTTTAGAGATAATAAAGAATTTCCAGATGAGAAACCTTCACATTCAGTCCGTCTGGATAGTTTTTATATGGGAAAATATGAAGTAACCAATAAAGAGTATTGTGAATTTTTAAATTTTCAGGGAAACCAGAGTGAAGGTGGAGTTACCTGGATAGCAATTGAAGATAATAAGTATTGTGGTATAGAAGTTGGATCTAATCCTGGAACATATAAAATTAAAGTTAAGTATGAGAAACACCCTGTAGTACATGTATCGTGGTATGGAGCAGTGGCATATTGTAACTGGTTGAGTGAAGAGGAAGGATTGGAGAAGTGTTATGGTGAGAAAGGCAAAAGAGTGCAGGTGGATATAACAAAAAATGGTTATCGGCTTTCAACGGAGGCTGAGTGGGAATATGCCTGTCGTGGAGGAACAATTACTGATTACTACTGGGGAGATAGTATGGATGTTTCTTATTGCTGGTATTTAAATAATTCTGGTGGAAATCATTACCCTGTAGGCCAGAAGAAACCCAATGTTTTTGGTCTTTATGATATGAGCGGGAATGTATGGGAGTGGTGTAGTGATTGGTATGGGAATTATTCATCCGGTAGTGTAAATAACCCTACTGGCCCCGATTCTGGCTTGTACCGGGTTTGTCGCGGCGGCTGTTGTTACTGCGATGCCGGTTACTGCCGGTCTGCCAGTCGTTGCGGGTTCACGCCGGACGGCCGCTACGACTACCTGGGTTTCCGCCTTTGTAGGAGTGCCTTAAATATTACCCTTGGCACTTGATTCCTTGGTCCCTTGGTCGGGGTCTGGTTCAGGGGCGGAAGAAAAGGGAGGTAGACCTGCAGTCCGTAATGCAGGCTATGTGTGTCGTGGCGATAGACCAACACACATAACCGTAATGAAGGACTGCAGGTCGGGTGGGGGTTGAAGAAAGGATTTTGATGTTTTATGTTAGTAAAAGTAATTACCCTTCGTTTCGATCCATTGATTGATTCATTTAATGATAGTGTTCTTGTGGATTTTATCAAAGATAAAGGCATTCTATCTATAAGAGAACATTCCTGTTCCTGATTATACTGCCGGTAAAGGACTGCCTATCGGAAATCTTACAAGTCAATATTTTGCAAATTATTATCTGGGAAAGTTGGATCATTTCATTAGAATTGTTTTTAGCTTCTGTATATAGAAGGGATTCCTTCCAGTACATTACAGGCAAGAAGAGAGCTTTTTGAAGTTTCACTATATTAAGGGTGATTTCCATAAAACAGGCTCGTACCGGGTTAATCGCGGCGGTAGCTGAAACAACAACGCCGTCAACTGCCGGTCTGCTTACCGGAACAACAACACGCCGGACAACCGCAACAACAACCTGGGTTTCCGCCTTTCCAGTACAAGTCATCGCCAGATGAGTATAGTTTACGGATTATACTCCAGTGCACAGGAATTCTCCAACCGGAAGTCATCCTGAGCCGGCAGGAAAGCCGGACGAATAAGAAATTCCTCTCTGCGTTTAGTAGGCCCTGTGTGCTCAAAAGATGCAGAAGGATTCCGATTGGGTTATTTTCTCTATTTCTTTTGCTTTTGCAATTTCTTAACTTCCTTAATAGATAACTCTGTTAACTCAGCCACTTCTTCTATGGAATAACCTTTTTCAAGGGCTTTCTTTACTATTTTTTCAATAGTTTCGCTCCTGCCCTCATGTTTACCTTTTTCCATCCCTTCTTGTTTACCTTTTTCCATCCCTTTTTCCATCCCTTTTTCCATAGCTATCTTTTCAAAGGTTGTTAAAACCATTTTAACTTCCTCCTTTTGGTATTCTTCTAATTCTTTATATATCTTCATATTCAGTGTGGTATCTTTTAATTCAAGTATTATTTCTATAAACCTGAGCATATTTATTATCTGTTCCTGTGCATAGCCACGTTCAAACATTAACCTCATTAACTTCCTCTTAAAATTATATCTCATCTCCTCATCAGTCCGGCTCTCTATACTGTACTTTACAGCAAGTGTTACAAGAGCAAATGGATTTTCATTCTCAAGAAGAGCTTTTTCATCATATTCAATAAGTTTTACGGAACGGTAATTAAATGACAACTCAGTTTGATAGAAATTATAGTGAAATCTCTCAGGATAATTTTTACTTTTTCCTGTAAATACTGCCAGACTGACAATGTTTCTATTGTATTTATCCAAAATTCTATAAAAATATCTAAACATGCGCCTGGTAAAGTTTTTTCTGTTGTTCCCCTGAACTTCTATATGTATCATCGCCCAGAGTTCTTTACCGTTTTTCATATATACTTCTACCAGTTTATCCACTATTCTTTTACTGTCTTTAGATTTAGGAGATATAACCTGAAGTTCTTTATCCAGAAACTCACACTTTTTAGTAAAATCTATATCTACTGCAAAGTCAGACATATAGAAATATACAAATTTCTCAAATAGATTTTCTATGATTTCCTTCCAGGCCTCGTCATATTGTGCCATTTTTATATCGTCCCTTCTGTAAGTTCTTGCCGTCTCTATTATACCATTATAGACTTTTAAACATCAATGGATTAGCTTAGATTATTTATTGTGCTAAAGGAATATGAAAAAGAGGAAGGGTTCAACTCAAGCGCTTTATTTAGATAAAATAACTGCGTACAATAATGCTCATTCAAAGGACACCTATTAGAATATATAGAGGATAAAACAGGTGGCAGTAATAGGCATGTAACTTATTATCTTGATTATGTCTGTTACGAGACATTTTTTGACTTTTCTTATATTTATATTATAATATTTTTACCTTTTACTTAAAAAAAGAGAAAGAAGGTTTATTTATGGAACAGGTTTATCTTCATCAGGAATTCAATAACAATATGATAAAACTTTCTTATAAAGGCGAAGAAATTGCCAGTTTTAAAGTATCTACTCTTAATTTTTATGATATATTTTCCAGTATTTCCAGGAACGTAAATGACGGGAGTATAAGAATAATCTTCGAAGGAGAAAAAGTACTTTTTATTGAATTAGAAGAAAAATGTCGTGAATTTAACGAGGAATATTTAAAAAATTTTATATGCGACTATAGAACACCACCTAAAAAAAGTAATAATTGTCTTGCTATTTCTACGGCATTTGGCTGTTTAGCTGTAGTAGCCATTGCAATACCAATATTGTCAGTTTTACTCTTTGCCTGCTCCATTATCGGTAATATCCTTGGCAGTGGTCATAGCCATACTCCTGTTCATACCAGTCCTGACATACCTTTTGATTTAAATGGCGTAATTGCGGTTCTGATAATAATAATATTGATAATAGGAGTGCCTGTAATTTTATTTCTTTCTTATAAACCTCGGAAAGAGGTCAGTTTTAGTCCGAAGGAAAACAAACTCAGGTCTGATGATAAAAAAAGATATAACATGGCACTTCTTTTACATAGAGGCCTGGATAACCTTGAAAAGAATCCGGGACGATTATGTAATGAGAATGAAATCAGAAGAATTTTAGATCTGATAGAAAAAAACGACAGCAGATCGAGGAAGAAAAAATTACTAAACTTTTTATGTTTATTTAAAAAAGGTTTTTAGTATTTATGGAGGTTACAATGAATACATATATTGTGAAATATGATAAGGATGTAACAATTAATCAAATAGCAATTAACGGAGAAAATATTACAGATGAGTCTATATTATATAAATTTAAAGGTGTAAAGCTTACAGAAGAAAGTTCTGTAGAGATTTTTAAATCTATTTATAAGAACGAACATGTAAATGATAAACATATACAGTTTGAAGGACATCTTGATTGTATCGATGAGGTAAATAAAGCCTGTGAAATATATAATAACAAATATAACGCTTTTTTTACCTGTGAGTATATAAAAAAAGCCGGAGTAACGATAAATACTTTTCAGAAAGATTATTATGATAAAGTAAAGAAATTCTGGGAAAAAAAGAGAATGAGTGTTTATAAATCAGGCATTAATGCTTTTATGCTTGCTTTAGAAGATACAATATATTTAGAACAGC
Organism: Vulcanimicrobiota bacterium; assembly: GCA_036746235.1. Taxonomy (GTDB): domain Bacteria; phylum Vulcanimicrobiota; class SpSt-956; order SpSt-956; family JAKJGF01; genus CALARM01. The sequence goes on from DAIOEN010000011.1 coordinate 17,453, forward strand.
TTAAAAGAAGTCTTTTACACGACGAAGAACATCATTTAGCTGAGATTTTTGAAGAAAAGATAAAAAAAGAATTAGAAATTCCACCGAAAAAAGATTTAGATACGTATTTTGATCTTTTACAGGCGGCACTTTTTTCGAATAAAATTATAAAAAATATGGACGACAGGAATATCCTGAACAGAAAGGCTGCTGCTCTTCAGATTAACGACAGACTTGCCAGAGATATAGAAGCAAGTGTTTATTATATGAAAGGTCTGGACTCTATAAAGGAACATAAAGAAGAAGAAAGTCTTATTTATCTTCAGGCAGCCCTCGATTTGAAAGATGATTGTGAAGAATATAAGAGAATAATTGATGAGTTGAAAAATAAAAAAAACAGGCATGTTTATGATACCGGTAAGGCAGTTGAGAATTATAATAAAAGTATTGACCTGTATAAAGAGAAAAATTATGAAGAATCTATAAGCTATATTGATAAAGCTCTTGAAATTCATAAAAATTATATAGTGAATTCGCAAAATAAAGAAGAATGCCTGATAAATTATGAAGAAGCCTTGAGGTGTTATGATAAAGCCCTGGAAGTTTACAGAGCCCGCTTTGAAGAGCTGAGAATGAAAGATATTATTAATGAGGCTCATGCCTGCAGGGTATTAAAAAAATATGATGAGGCTATTAATTTATATGATAAAGTAATTGAACAGGACGGGAGAAATGCCGATGCTCTTGTTTATAAAGGCTATTGCCTGTGCTATAAAGGTAAACATGAAGAGGCAATTAAATATTTTAACAGGGTTCTGGAATTGGATCCGAAACATACCGGAGCATTGAAATATAAAGGCTATATTTTATGTTTTATAAAAAGTGAATATAATGAGGCACTTAACTGTTATGATAAAGTAACGGAAATAGATCCTGAAGATTATACGGCATTAAAATACAAAGGTTTTATTCTTTATATGTTAGATAAATATCAGGATGGAATAAGATGTTATGATAAAGCTCTCGGCAATAAACCTGAAGATGTTTTCTTCTGGATTAATAAAGGAGATATTTATCAAAAACTCGGAGATGAACAAAAGACACCTCCGGGAACATCGGATAAACATTACAGGGAAGCTATGGCGTGTTATGATAAAGCACTGAATATTGATCCTCATGATCCGATGGCTTTAAATAATAAAGGAGACCTTCTTCTGAAACAGGGAAATAATGAAGGAGCAATAACTTTTTATCTTGAAGCATTCAAAAAAGATCCCGCATATGCTATAACCTGGGCTTCTCCATATGATATTTCAAAAAAGCTGAAATATATAGACGGTATAATTAAAAGATAATTTGGAGACAGATGGAGAAATTTTCATTTTTAACGTTATGCAATAAGGCTTTACATGAAAACTATAGAGGGGAGGATAGTTATGAATGAACTTACCAGACAGGACAATTCATTGCCGGCAAATTCTTTTAGAGAGCTTGCCCTTATGGATAAACAGTTACATGAGGCTATAAGCCTTACGGAAACATTTATAGAAAAAAAATACCTCTCTGATTTGAGTCTTTATAGAATAAAAGATGTCCCTGAACATATAAAACGTATATCAATTAAAGAAAATATCAGGATGGTGAAATTAAAAAAGCTTGTTTATGATAAAAATGAAGATACCCTGGATAAACTTAATACTGTTTATAATACAATATGGAGTTTTTCCTCATCTCTCTTTTTAATTATAGACAGTGATGGTAATAAGACAGATTTTTATATAGGCATAAGAAATGATGAACATAGAGATCTTGCCAGTGCTGCAATAGAAGGCCTGAAAAAGAGTTTTCAGGGTAATTTTCCGGGAACGGATATAGAAACACTGAACTGTGATTCTATAAGCAGTACCATAAACTGTATTATAGATAATAAAAATTCATTTATATCCTCTGTGTCCGGCATCCCGGGATTAAGAGATGAAGATAAAAATAATTTTGTTCAGGGTATTGAAAAACTCGTAGATTCTATGAGAGGCAGAAAATTTTCCGCTATTTTAATCGCAGATCCTTTAACCCATAGAAATATAGAAGAAATTAAAGAAGGATATGAAACAATTTATTCTAAACTTTCTTCTTTTGCCTCCAGAGAAATAACCCTGAGTATAAATGATAGTGAAGCTCTGTCGAAAAATCTGACTAAAGGATTTACGGAAACTGTAAATGAGAGTTTATCGAAAACTCAATCATTTACTTCCAGCGGCAGTTCAAGTATTTCCAGTTCTTACAGCTCAGGTAAGTCTATTACAGAAAATCAGAATACAACTTTTCCCTGGCTTGGAGTTATATATTCTGACGGTTTATCCATAGGAACAACAGGTTCCTATACATCAGGCCATACAACTACACAGGGATTATCAGATACAAGAGGAACTTCCGATACAAAAGGAATTGCCAGAGGAATATCTGAACAGGAAGGAACTTCGGAAACCTATACAAAAGGAAAAACCAGAAGTACTCAAATTCAATTTGAAAATAAAAAAGTAAAAAATTTACTTGCCAAGATTGAAGAACAGCTTGAAAGAATAAAGTCAAGCGAATCTTTCGGCATGTGGAACTGCAGTGCCTATTTCATTGCAGAAGATAAACCTGCGGCAAAAGTTGCGGCAGGTAACTTTAAAGCTCTTTTAAGAGGAGAAAATTCATCTCTGGAATATGCCTTTATAAATACCTGGAGCAGGGAGAAAAATGATTCTATAAAATTTTTAGAATATCTGAAAAAATTATATCATCCTCTTTTTGATATTAATATACCTGGATTCCCTTTTGTCACGCCGGGATCTTTAATTTCCGGCAATGAACTTGTAATCCCTTTCGGACTGCCGAAAAAATCTTTAAACGGACTCCCTGTTCTGGAATATGCTGAATTCGGAAGAAATATTATCACATATAAAGATAGAAAGTCAGAAAGAAAAATTACTTCAGGTAAAATCTATCATATGGGTAAAAAAGAAAAGACAGATCTGCATATAGACCTGGATAGTCTCACCTTACATACATTTGTTACCGGTTCAACCGGATCGGGAAAATCAAATACTGTTTATCAGATTGTACATAAAGCCATAGAAGAGGGCGTTAAAATTCTTATTATTGAACCGGCAAAAGGAGAATATAAAAATGTTTTCGGCGGAAGAGATGATTTTTATGTTTACGGCACAAATCCTGAATACAGTCCAATGCTGAGAATTAATCCTTTTATTTTCCCCGCATCGGTTCATGTTCTCGAACATATTGATCGTTTGATAGAAATTTTTAATGCCTGCTGGCCCATGTATGCAGCCATGCCTGCTGTTTTAAAGAAATCTATAGAAAGAGCCTATGAAATATCAGGCTGGGACATGGAACATTCTATTAATCATAAGATGAAATATCCGACATTTAAAGAGCTGTTGAGGAGTCTCAAAACAATTATTAAAGAATCGGAATTTTCCGAAGAAGTAAAGAGTAATTATATCGGCGCTCTTGAAACAAGGGTGGAATCTCTCACTAATGGCCTGGTGGGAACGATTTTTTCAGGCGCTGAAAACGCCTGTGACAGGCTGTTTGATGAAAATTGTATTGTTGATTTAAGCCGTATCGGTTCTACTGAAACAAAAGCTTTAATTATGGGTATGTTATTTATAAAACTTCATGAATACAGGTTTTCTGAGCCTTATGACGCCAATAGCAGTTTAAAACATCTTACCGTAATTGAAGAAGCCCATAATTTATTAAGAAGGACCAGTTCCGAACAATCTCAGGAAAGCTCAAATTTGCAGGGTAAATCTGTAGAAATGATTTCAAATGCCATATCGGAAATGAGAACCTGCGGCGAAGGTTTTATTATAGTGGATCAGTCGCCAGGTTTACTTGATATGTCGGCAATAAGAAATACCAATACAAAAATTATTATGAGGCTTCCAGATGAATCTGACAGACAACTGGTAGGACGTTCTGCAAATCTGAATGACGGGCAGATTAAGGAAATAGCAAAATTTAAAACAGGTGTGGCAGCAGTATATCAGAATGACTGGATAGAACCGGTACTCTGCCAGATAGAAGAATTTACAGATAGAAAACCCTATAAATATAAAGAAGACATGAAGGAAATTTATAAACTGAAAAGGCAAAGACTTGCAGAATTACTCAAGCTTCTCTTAAATGGAAGACTTAAACATAAGGGTGAATTGAAACACATAAATGTAACTGAACTTAAGAAATGGCTTAAAGATATAGTAAGAGCTGATTTGTATTCTGAACTCTTAAAGGAGTTTGATAATTATAGTAATAATATGCCTCTGGATTTATGGAAAGAGAAAAATTTCGAAAAGCTTTCTGAAATTATTTCTTCTTTTATAGATCTGGACAGGCTTATGAGGCTGGCAAAAGAAACAGAAAATTTAAATGAATGGAATAAAAAAATTCTGGAGGGATTATATTACTGTGTGGACTTAGAACATAATGAGGAATTTGAGAAATCGGTCATTCAGTGTCTGTTATCAGAAAAGGCCAGACAGGATAAAGATTTTAAAGATTTCTATTTTTTATGGGTAGAAAGAGCCAGACAGGACAGATGGCACTGACAATTTCAAGAAAGTGAGGTGTTTTTATGGATGAAGTTAAAGAAAAAGTGGATTTGAAGAAAATCCCAAAAGAACTTCCGGATTTTATAAAAGATAGTTTTAAAGATGGTCTGAGTAAAACCTCAAAAGATGTTCCGTCTTTTACGAAAAATATGAAAAATGAAAAAATTAAAGATATGAAGGAAGCGGACAAGCCTCTCAGGATGGAATATGATTTTACTGAAGAAGAAATAAAAGAAATAAGTCCTTTTTCCGATAGCATCAATGAATATATAAGAAATCCGGAAGAATTGGAAGTTTACGAAAATGCCGATCTGCAGGAAGATGAAATTAACGGGAAGACATGTCTGGTAAAAGAGGAAATACCTTCCACATTAGAAGGCTGGACCAGGACGTCAGTAGAAAATGGTGATTCGTCTGATCTGAAGCTGAAAATTACAGATAGTTCAGGCCGTGATAACCTTAAAAGAATGAAAGAAGGTACATCTCCCTTATCTGAAGACGGAAACCCTGTAGAACTGCACCATATAGGCCAGGGAAATAACAGTCCCCTGGCGGAATTAACACAAAAAGAACACAGAGGAGCGGGAAATTTTTCAAAACTTCATACCTTTGATGAAAGTAAGATAGACAGGGAGCATTTTAATAATATTGAACGACGGGACTACTGGAAAAAAAGATCAGAAGATTTAAATACCTGAATTATCTATGATTATTGATTCTATAGTATATATTTTGTTATTTATCAGGCTTATACTTAATATATTACTTCGTCTGTATCGAACTGTTTACCATGTTTTTTTGTAATTTCTCATAGAATATTTATAGAGGATTTTTTATTGATTATATAGAATAAAAGAATAAATATTAAATGAAGTTATAATAATAAATACTATTACTCCTTTAAAGAAAGGGAGGAAGCTATGTACGCTATAAATCTCAGAACTATTCTATTTTTTTTAATCTTCTTTTCCTTTTACCTCGCAGGATGCAAAAAAGAAGATACAGGTAAAACAGGGGAAGGCGCATCTTTTCAGGATAATCAACTCCTTATTTCTTCAGAACAAAAGGGTCTTGATGTATTTTTACTTATAGATCAGTCAGGAAGTATGATGGGCCACGGCGGTGTTAAAGCTACTGATCCGGACGGAAACAGAATTATTGCTGCAAGATATTTCAATAATTTCCTGGGAGGGTTTTCAAATGAAATAAACGACAACAGAGTCTGTATGATAAATTTCGGCAGTGATAATGTTCCCTTAGATGTTATTCCTCTGACCGCTCTTAAAGACAGAGAAGGAAGGGATAAACTTAATACGTCTATGAAGGTATCCGATATGGGTGCCACAAGTGTTATGACTGCTATTAAAGAAGTAAAGAAGATTTATGAAACAGAAGGTGGATTTAAGCCGAACAGACAGCTTGTAATAATAATATTTACAGACGGACAGCCAAACGATACCATGAGCAGAAAACTGGGGAAAGGCTATTTTGATAAAATGGCAGAGTTTATTTCAAAAGAGCTTACTCCTCCTGAATATGTTTTTTCTCCGGCACCGAAGGTCTTTGTCATTGGAATGGATGTAACAGGCAGTTTCTGGGAAAAAGATAAAGACGGATGGGAAAAGGTTGCTCCCGGTAACTGTTTTAAGATTGACAGGGTTGATGAAGAGAGTCTGAGTATGATCTACCATGACAAGATTCTTGTAAACCTCCTGGGATTCAATTCGGAACCGATAAAACTCAGAAAGAATGAAGAAAAAGAAATTGAAATAGGCCCTTATATAGAAAAGGTGACTTTTTCTGTTTTCCAGCCAAGAGGGAAAGGTAAGGTAAAGTTAAGTGTAACAAAGCCTGATGGGAATCCTCTTGATACAAAAGCTCCTGTGATTTATGAAGAGAGTGAAACTTCAGAACTTTATATAATACCTGAACCTGCTATGGGAAAATGGAAAGTAAAGGTACTGGAAGGAGAAGGGGAAATAAATGTAATCATAGATGAAATGCCTGTAAGGATGAAACTTCTTAAGCCTTATGCCTATCATCCACAGGGGCTTCCAATGAAATTTGAAGCAAGTTTTCTTAAAGCCGATGGTTCTCAGGTTCAAATAGACGACACACACCCTCTCTTCTTCGGTGCAGATGTTTATGATTCAAAGGGTGAGAAACATTTTGTAAAATTTTTACCATTCGAGAAAGGTATATATAAAGGAGATACTGCTGTTCCGACTCCTGTAAAAGGGAAATACAGGGTTGAACTGAGTGTAAAGGTTGGAGGGGAAGAGAAACCTCTTTGTACCAGAAAATATGAAATAGATGTAGTTTCTATGCCCTATGTAGAGGTAAACACCCCTGTAGAAGGGAATGACCCCGTAACAGAAACACTGTTTTTCTGGAAATACAGACCGGTAAAGCTTGATATGACCTTCAAAAAAGAGGGGAAAGAAATAAAATCTACAGATATACTGGAAGAAGATCCCAGGAAAATCATCGTGGGAGGCATAGCGGAAAGCCCTGATAATAAGAGTAATGTAGCATTTTTTATTGAGCCGGCAGATATGGCAAATCCTGTCAATTATAAAAGAACACTTTATCCTTCTTCTATGACAGGACATTACCTTGTAAAGGTACAGTTAGACGGAACTTTAAAGGAAAACAAAAAGAAGGTATTTTTCCAGGATGAAATTCTCGTAACAAGAGTGGCAGGTAAGGGAAGAGATGTGAAGATAGGGATTATAAAAGCTGTAATTATTCTTATTATGATCTTTATTATAAAATGGTGGATTGAGGTGGGGCTATATGTACCATCGGGAAAACTGACAATAAAATTCCCTGACGGCCCGGAAAGCACCTACCCCCTGGGCAGTGGAAAGTTTTACAGGAAAGTTATAAAAATAGGAAAGGGATGTCATATTGACCTTAAAAAAGATAAGGAAGTAAAAGGCGAGATAGCAAGGATCTTTACTGTTACAGTGGATGACAAAAAAGCTGCCAGACCAGGGAAAGTTCAGAAAACAGTTTATCAGGCAGTAACGGTAACAGATGGTAAAGTTAGCTGTAAAGGAACGTTTAAAACTATGGAAAATATATCTAATACGAATATTTCAGGTTCCAGGTGTTTAATTTCAAATTATAAAGGCGATGGTCGTGCCATAAGTAATTTAAATACTGCAATATTTTATTCTATTCTTTTTATTGCAGGGTTAGTTGCCCTGCTAATAATAAGGTAAGGAGGATTTATTTATGCCAGGATTAACTTTAGTAATAGGTCTCGGTGGAACAGGGAAATGGGTTCTCACCTATCTGAAAAAAGATCTTATAAATACCTATGGAGGTAATGTGCCTCCGCAAGTAAAGCTTCTGAGTTTTGATACTGTAACACAGAATACTTTAGCTCAGAGTAAGGTAAAGGAAGAAAAAGAAGCCAGACTCGGAGAAGTCTATCTTACCCCCGGTGTTGAAACCTTCGGTAAAGGAGGAGATACAAGACCTTTCTGTGATGATATAGTAAATAAAGATTTTTATCCCCATATAAGCCCATGGCTGAGCGCAAGAAGATATCTTGGTATGGAGCCGGGAATAAAAGGTCTTTCACCTGCAGATTTTGATCTTGGAACAGGGGCAGGCCAGTATAGGCAGCTGGGCCGTATGACAGTATTTATGGATGCGATTAATCCTGTAGGGTCAACTTTATATACTAATATACAAAATGCCATTTCTGCTCTGAGCAATAATCCTTATGCTCCTACTATGCCTCTTACTATTTTTGTAGTTTCTTCTGTAGCAGGAGGAACAGGTTCCTCTCTCTTTCTGGATGCAGGATTGATTGTAAGAAAGTTCAGTGAAAACAGGGGAAATACTAAAATTATCTCTATTTTAGTACTTCCGAATACTTTTAAAAAGGTAACAGATTCTGGACCTATTTATCCAAACAGTTACGCTTCTATGAGAGAACTTAACAGATTTATTATGACAGCAGGAAAAAACTATAAAGTAATTCACAGGGATCCACCTGATGGTAACACTACTCATATCAATACTGCTATGATTTTCGATCAATGTTTCTTCCTGGATGGAGACAGAAGTAATAATCCTCTGGATGTAATACCTGAAAACAGTATATATCCCTCTATTTCAGATTTTATACTTTCAAACCTGGATGATAATATGAGAGATAAATTCGATCAGGCATGGAGAAATATCTCTGCTGCATGCAACAGTGCAGCAGCACTCAGACCGGCGAAAAAAATGTGGATAAATACGATAGGAACTTTTTCCTATATATTCCCCGTAGAGGATATTATACGCTCCTGTGTATACAGGCTCTGTATAGATTTCATAAGCAATTATTTTGTGAAAATAAAAAGTGATAATAACTCTTACAGCCTTGGTTGTAATTTAGACCCCTATAAAGAAGTTCAGTCTTTTTTGACTAATCCCGGACAGGCTACTTTTAAAACCTTTGCAAACTTCACTCTGGCCAATTCATTAAAACAGGTAGAACCGGCAAGTTTATCCTATGATGATCTTTTAAGTAAAATAAAAATTAATGCCCCTGATAACCCTGGTTTTGATACAAAAGTAAATAATGTACTGGATATGAGAGTCTCTGATAAAGTTGAGACAAGTAAAAAATCTGGCGACAGTCTTGCAGACGGATATGATAGGATTTTACGTGAAGTAAATGACTATAAAAACGACTATCTCGGGTTTTTAAGGGATCAAACATCTGAAGAAAGATTTGGAGGTAAATTAAGACTTACTCTTCAGGGACTGTCCGATATACTTCTCGGTCAGTTCAATTCATCTCTTATAAAAGAAATAAAAGAACACATTGATGCTACATCTGATTCCAACTTGAATGCTTCTGTAAGAGCAAATGGGAAAAACCTGGGATCAGCATTTAAATTCCTGGATATTTTAATTGATTTTTTAGCTACTTTTAAATCTAACATGAAAGAATCTGGTGAAACATTAAGGAAAACTGACTGGCAGGAAGTTCTTGAGGCTAGAGATGGTGCTATGGGACAGATGAGAGATTCTAAAGATACACCTGTAGGTATATTGAACTTCTTTGCAGTTAACAGTGCTTTGAATAATCAGAAGCTTTATATAGAATCAGAGGAAAATCTTATTACAGTCATATCCCAGAGTTATATCTATGAAGCTCTTGTGGAACTTTCACAGAGAATGATAGATTGCATAAATTTCTACAAACGTCATCTATCAGGCTGGACCGAAACATTTATAAATCTTTACAAAGATTTCATAGCAGAGCAGGGTAAATTTGATGCTATAAGAAGTGGCTTAAAAGATATCAAAGTGAGAAAATATCTTATAAATGATCAGTATGAGGATAAACTTTATAAACAATATATAAACACCTGTTCCGAGCTTACGGAAGGTAAAACACCTCTTGACAATCTAATGAATTCACATAAGTGGGAATGGAATCTTGATTTTTATAATCCTGCAAACAGTAACCTTGGATTAAAACTTTACTCCATACCAAAAGGACAGAAACAGGTTGGATTGACCTTTCACAGGGAGACAGAACATAATGTAAAAATTTTTTTCCAGAAACTGGAACCATGGTTTGAAGAAATCAGACAGCAAACAATAACCAAAAGGTTAATAGCGGAGTTCCCAAATGGAGGACAGGATCTTGCTCTTTCACTTTACAGGGAATGTGGTGTATTCAATATAATAACAAACGGTGCCAGAATGAAGGAATATAATTTTATAGGTCTACATAACTCTACAGATGATGGAGATCTGAAATTTAGAACAGAACTTCAAAGCTGTATTACTGCTCCTATGCCGAGGTGGACTGGTAAAGGGAGTATAGATCGTCTTGAAAGTTTTAAGAATGAATATATATGCACTCTAACAACAATACAGGCATTGCTAGAATTAGATGAAATAAAAGCCTATGAAGATTGTAAACAGCCTTATCACAGGTTAACAGATAAAACTATCCATCATATATTTCCGGCAGACATAAATGCAGCAAAATATCAGGACAGGCTACCAGAAATAGGTGAAAAAAAGAGAATGTTCCATACTGATGTAGTCCAGCTTATGGAAAATATAGATTTATTAAAGACCTTCTGTATGCTTTTTGCCTTTAACCAAATAGAGTCAAGAGATATTGTAGTCAATCAGGCAACACACCAGAAGGGATTCAAATACTTCATCAAACAGGGAAATATCTGTCTGAATAACGAATTTACTTTTACAGCACCTTATGATAATTTTATAGAAGCGGCAATGAATTTTATGCTTGGTAAAGAAATAATTCCGCCTGGAATTAATACAAATCCAAAAGATATAGATTTTGGGAAATTACAGGACATATGGAGAAATATGCTCAGAAGCAAGAGCGGAAATAATGAATTCAAGAAAGCCCGGACATTAAATGATTTAATAACCGGACCTATAAATAATCTAAAAGCTTCAGCTGATCAGAAGATAAGAGATCTTGCTTCTGTATTTCATCTTATTATTCTCGATGAGATAAAGATAAGCCAGGATAATCTCGGGGGATTAAGATATATTCTTGATCATGTAAATAAAATGTACAGTTATCCTTTCTGCTATATTCTTGGTCTTATATACTATAAAAAAGTCATGGATCATCAGTTAGGTACAAAAACCTATAATTATTTCCTGAAGATAGGAGATAAAGAATATCAGCTTACAAAAGAAGAGATTCATGAGAAACCCCTTGATCTGTTCCTCGAAGCAACGAAGAGTTTCTTTGAGAATAACAACTGTATGGTAAATACCTATGAAAGTTATGAAATAAGGGATGTGAATCTTGCATGTAACAATCTCCTGGATAAACTTTCAGAAGGAAATGTGCAGAATAAGATAGACGTATTAAAGAAATGCAGAGATGAAAAGTTAAAGGACATACAGACCTATAATCAGATACAGCAGAATAAAGAGATTGGCATACTCATAAACTTTATAAACAGTGAAATAGATAGAGAAATTGAAGATTTAAAAGAAGAATTAAGTCAGACAAATTTATCTTAAGAAAGGAGTTTAAATATGACAGGTGAAAATATAAAGGACATACTTGTAAAAGCCGGTTATACCCTGAATATGACAGGAGAAAACTTCTGGCAGATAACCACTCCTGAAGGAGAGGCAATGGTAGCCTTTAAACCTTCAAAAAAAATTCTTGAGTTTATAATACCTTTTATGAAACTTCCTGAAGTCAGGAGGGAAGAATTTTATAAAAACCTTCTGGATCTTAATGCAGACGGACTTGATATAGGTTCCTTTGCAGTAAAGGATGAAGAGATAATGCTTGTAGATAGAATCCTCACAGAGGATCTGGATCAAAGTGAGGTTACGGGCACTGTAAAATTACTTTTTCAGGAACTGAAAGAAATCTATCCGAAATTAGTTGTCTGGAAGTAAGGAAAAGCGGACGGAGGGAACCACCCTCCGTCCTTTTCATTTTACTATAAAATGAAGAAAAAAAGACAATCTAACAGAAAAACATCTTCTTACTTTTTATATGATTTACTTGAATTTATTTTCCCGCCGGGTAATAAAAGGTCGGAACAAAAAACTTCAAAAAATAAGAGTAATTATTTTAGCTATGATAACCTCAGCAACCTGTATAAATATGTGTCAGGCATCATAAGTTCTTTAATTTTCTTAATAATTTTGATATTAATTATTTTCTTCTGTATAACGTCTCATGAAAAAGTCTATAAAACTCTTTTAAGTATTTATCACAGAATTATAGTTCTTTTTAATAAAATCCATCTGTTTCTGATAAAATTTATAAAACATACTTCAGACTCTAAATATCCTTCTTTAACTGTAGAAATAATATTTACAGTTATCTGTCTGGTAATTGCATGTTTAATTATTTATGCCATTATATCTTTACTCAGAAAAATTTACTACTCAACTTTTGATCTTATAGATTATATAAGTGGAGCGAATTTATCTTCATGGTTATATAAAGGAAACATTTCCAGAGGAAACATTCAGCATTGTCTCGACAGGGTCAATTACTACAGAAAAAAATATAAGGTACCTCTCCTTAAACTGGATGACAGAATATCTGCATTTGCATACAGAGGCAGTATTGAACTTATGCAGAACCATATGGCTCATAAACATTTTAAAGATGCCGGTAAATCCATATGGAACTACGGTTTTAATGGTTGTTCTGCAGAAAATCAGGGAGACTCCCATGGATGGCCTCTCAGAGGAGATATTAACTCTACTATTGATGATATTCTTAAAGCAATGATGGATGAAGGACCGGGAGGAGGGCATCATGATAATATGGTTAACCCCCAATACAGACGCCTTGGAGTAGGTTTAATTCTGACTTCTGATAAAAAGCTTTACTTCACAAATGATTTCAGTGAATAAGTCCATTTCAGGCCTTTATCTCATGATTTTTCCATTTAAAATTATAATTACAAATTCATTTATTTCCTCGAGAGATTTTATCCATTATGTATATTAAACATGTCATAATACATAAAATAATTCCTGAAATTCCATGGATTCCAGTTTTGAAGATATTTGTTAAATCTAGAATTAAAATTACAAATAATATAAACATTAAAGTAAAACATGTAGTTTTGGTAATATTTGTAAGTAATTTTTTCTTCTCCCTGACCCTGGCTGTTTTTATTTCACTGTTTAATATTTTAATTCTTTCCTGATCTCCAATCAGGTTATATATATTCATAACTTTATTTATAAATAATTTCCCTTTTTCTTCATCTTTTCCCTCAATATAACAAATAGCAAGATTTTTATAGCTGCCGGCTAATAACTCTGAAATAATAATATTATCAGGATTTGCTTCATAGACAGGTTGCAATATATCTATAGCTTCTTCATAATATTTTATCTTTTCTTCTTTCTTTTCTGAAACATTACCGAGAGCAGTATAAACTCTTGATAAATCTTCTGCGAAATTGATATTCTCACGATCTTTTTCACAGAGGTTTTTTCTTATCTCTAAAGATTTTTTATAATAGTTTTTTGCTTCATGATTTTTACCTGTATTTTCCATTAGTACAGCAAGCTTCAGATATGTGTCGGCAAGGGAAGCTGCAACAGGAACAAGATCAGGGTCTTCCTTATAAAGAGACTCCTTTATATCCATTGCCTTTTTATAATATTTTATTAGTTCCTTTTTATCATCTCCCGTGTTAGCAGGTAAGTCAGTTTTTTCATATTCCGTTTTTTCATATACCGTTTCAATTTCCTCCCTAAGTTTACCTTTTCTAATTCCATTGATTATGACTAAAACACATATACCTGTAGTTATATACAGTATTATAATTGCTAAAATGGAATATGAAAAAGTAGTTGTTTTATCTCCAGATTTAAATATACCTGCTGTATTTGAAATTAGAATTCCTATTACTACGAAAAATAAAGTAGCTAATGCAATGTTACTAATATTTATCAGTAATTTATTCTCTTCTTTAGTCTTTGCTCTATTAATTTCATATTCTAATCTTGTACTTTTTTTATAATCTCCCATTAGAATATACATATTTATAGCTTCATTTATAATTACCTGTCCTTTTTCTTTATTTCCTTCACGAAGATAAAGAATACCAAGAGTATCACAGGTATATGCTAATAACATTGCAATATCGATAGTATCAGGTATTTTTTCATAGACAGGTTTCAATAGTTCTATGGCTTTTTCATAACATCTTATCTTTTCATTTCTCTTATCTAAAAAATTGCCCAGAACATAATAAGTTCTTGCAAGTCCTTGAATAATATCGATATTTTCAGGTTCTCTTTCATAGAGATTTTTTGCTATATCTAAAGATTTCTCAAGATAAATTTTTGCTTCGTCTTTTTTTTCTGTGTCTTGTAATGCTACTGCAAGATTTCGATATTTTCCGGAAAGAGTATCGGCAACAGGAATAATATCCGGTTCATTTTTATATATGGGTTCCAGTATATCTATAGACTTCTGGCAATATCTTATTTCTTCTTTTTCATATCCTGCTTCCCCCAAAAATATGGCAAAATTTCCGTATAGTAAAGCAAGACTATGAGCGTTATAAACAGTCTGACAGTTTTTATATCTGAATTCCGCTATTTTTATTGACTCTTCACAATATTCCTTTGCCTGTTCCTGATAACCCATAGAAAATAAAAGATTTGCCGCATTGCCATAATTAATTCCGAGTGATCTTGCAATCTTAGTATCTTCAGGAGATAAGTTGTCCAGAAGAATCATAAAGGGATTATCGCTGTAAAATTCTTTATTGTGTGGTATAAGGCATAAACCATATAAAATATTTAGAATTCCTATGGCTTCTTCATAATATTTTAGTGCCATTTCTTTACAGTTTATATTATCATAAAGTGAAGCAATTTGTCCGTAGTTTTGTGAAAGACTGTATAATATTGAGATTTTCCCACAATTTTTTTCTCTCAGCAATATTCTCTTTTCTATGGAAACAGTCCCTTTATAAAAAATTATGGAAAATGGAGCAAAAAGTGTATTCATAAATTCAAGAGCAATTTCTTCCATTACTTTTCCGGTCCGCAAATTTCCTTCTTCTCCGGCAACCTCTACAAATTCATTTAATTCCTTATCCGTCTCTTTAATATCTTCTTCTCTGATATGTCCTTCAAGAAAGCTCTTAAAAGCAATTGCAATTTCATATCCTCCTTCTTCTACAAGTGTTACCATAAAAGAATATCTTCTGTTATAATAAAGGTCTCTGAATAAGAATGTAAAAGAATTTCCATACTCAGAAAAAGGAATTTCCTCTTTTACTTTTTCAACCCAGTAATCTTCAGGATTATCCTCTTTTACTCTGTCTCTTAAATACCTGTAAATCACATATTCCAGAACCTTCTGATAGATAAAATAATAACCTCCTCCTTCATAATCAACCCTTTTTCTTATCATCCCTTCTGTTACTGCAAGCTCTACAGGAGATACCTCAACACATGCTTCACCAGTTGTTCTTTTTTCTGCCCAGTTTTTTCTTATCTTATGATAATCCTCTTCAGTCAAATAAGAACTCTTTGACTCTATCATAGAAGTTATTATTTCACCCAGAGCGTCTTTAATAGCTGCTTTTTTCTCATAAAGACTGTCTATATAGGCAGAATAAACCCTGCCGGAATCCTTCATATCTGCTCCCTTTTTCCCTCCGTAGGTCTGATTGTAAAGATGGAGCATAAGAGGATTACTCAGTATCTTTTTTGTCGTTATTTTTAAGTCTTCCCATGAACTGGTACATGCACTGAGAGAAGTTTCTTCTTTCTTTGACTCTTTCTGATAATTTTCATAAACCTTTTTTGCCATATCTTCCGTTAAAGGCTCAAGGTTTAATACAGGATGGTCTTCTTCCTGTTTCATAAAAGGATCATCTGTTCTGTCTTTCTGTATATAATAAAGACATGCCATCTCTCTGGAAAGTCTGTATAGAGGGTCTGTCCTTGTGGCCTGTCTGTCTTTTAATCTCCCATACCAGGTTGAGAAAAATTCTTCTCTCATTGAAATTACGATTTTACACCAGGGATATTCCGATGCAGTTTCTATTAATTCCAGAGCATTTTCAAAAACCTGAAAAGGCGTTCCTGCCTCATTGATTGCATCAAGGACTATTACAAATTTCCTTCCCTTTATTTTATCCTTTTTCCATTCTTCCTGAAGCTTTTTGAATAATTCTCTGAAATCACTGAAATCATCGGCTTTTAAGCCAATTTTTTCGACTATGTTCTTAAACAGAATATTTCTGCTGTTATCTACCAGAATGCCGTCACCTCTTAAAAAGAAAGTGAGATGTTCCGAATATCTTGCTATATGTGCATCCTGAACAGGAGAATATTCTTTTTTGAATCTCAGTAATTTTTCAACCTGATTGGTAAGGAAGGCTGTTTTCCCTGACCCTGCACCTCCTGTTAATATGAAGCCGCTTATAAAATGTTCCGGTGTTTTTTTATCTCTGTCTTTTCCTATATAAACTTCTCCTGATTTGATAAAAGACTGAAAATGTCTGTCCATATCAGGAGGAACTTCATAACAGCCAGGAAAATATTTTGTGTTTAACATATACTCATAGGTTCGTTCGCTGTAATCATAACAACTGTCGCTGAGAGTCCAGGGGGCACATGATTGTTTGCTTATAGACCATACGATCTTTTTTCTCTCGAGTTTTTCTTTTAAAGAATCAAAGGAACTGTCAAGTGTTTTCTTATCGAAAACACCAAGATAATAAACATAGGCTTCTTTTATTTTTTCATCCTGTCTTATACTGTGATGTCCGTCATAGGCATAAACCGGTTCATCTTCAAGTTTTTTAATGAAAAGAGGGTAGAGGGGAATATATTCTCCTCTTTCGTTTTTCATAACAACAGAGTTTTTAAAATATTCTTTCAGTTTTTCATCTAATTCTAACTCTTCCTGTCTGTCTATTTCTATGCCTTTTAAATTTGTCACCCTTATACTATCCTGGCAATCTTCTATATTATCTTCAGTCATCAAAAGAAGAGAACTTTTTCCCAGAAAAGAGAATTTTTCAAGAATAAAATTTAATAAAGGGAGGTAGAAATCCACTATTTGAATACATTTTTTTTCCTCCGGAAGCTGTCCTCCGTGAGCAATAGAATTTCTCAGTGCAAGTATGGCTTCCATTCTGTTAATCGAACGATTGCCTCTGAGATCAAAAAAAGGTTCACATATTTCTACTTTACTTTTTAATTCATTTGATAGCAAAGGGAAAAAGGGATTGGAAAATAGTTCAGGAATATGTTTGCAGAGTGTCAGATAAAGACTTATCCAGTCATTGAAAAAAGGGCATCTTATTCTGGCCACTGCTTCATTTATTGATTTTACAGATTCTATTTTTTCCTGAGGTATTTCTTCAGCTTTTCTCAGATCGTTTAAATACTGGCTTAACAGAGGAAGTGTTACAATACGAAGTGCCTGATAGAGAGTAAAAGGAACTGACCATAATCTTTCCTGAGAAGACCGGCTTTCATCTATTATGATACTGTAAGGTTTTGCTACAGGGTATGGGTAGGTTTTTACAATTTCTCTCTTTAGCAAAAGATTCCCTCACTCTCTATTAAAAGCTTTTATCATTCTTCAAGGAGTAGTTTTATTATTTCTTCCTGTCTGAGAATTTTCCTGCTCGATCTTCAGGAGATAGCTAAATCAGAATAATAATCTGGATAAAAAAGTATAGGTTGTATATATTTTTGATTGTAAAACTATTTCTTCAGTAAAAATCTTTTTTTCTGAAGGTTTAACTTTGTTTTTTATTGAATTAATAAAAATTCTATTTGACAGAGGGAGGTCAGTAAAATGAGCCTTGAAGCAAAAGTCTGTCCTAACTGCGGTTCAAATGATATTAATGAGCAGTTAAAATGTATCTATTGTGGAAGTCAGCTTAGCTACTCTTCTAACGGTGTCCTGAGTCTGGCAGGTATAACAAGAGGCTGTGCCGGATGTGGATATCAGAACAGCCCCGGAACAAGATTCTGCGGAAAATGCGGTAAGTCCCTTGTCAGGGAATGTACAGTATGCCGTAAGGAACATCCGGTAGAACTGCTATTCTGTCCTCAGAAAGGTATAAATATAGATAAATACCCTCACTTTCAAGAACTTTTATCAAAAATTAAAGGGAAAGAATCTAATATGCTAAGGCTTTTTAATAACTATAAAGAAGTAAAAAGTAAATTAAATGAATTAACCCTTGCAAATTCAGAAGAAAGCAGAAGAAAAGAGATAATGTATTATCAAGATTCTGTTACAAATTCTAAAAAGAGAATCGCCGAAATTCAGAAAAAATACAAAAATGATTACAGGGTAAAGGAATGTCCTGTTGTGAAAAGCATATTTCTTCTCGTATCAGGTTCTGTAAGTTTTTTTATATCTGAAGTTTTTTGGATTTTATGTGGCAATAATTTTACCCCTGATTTGTGTGGAACAATAGGGGCTTTATTTGCTTTCTATGGTGTTTTTGCCTTTCTGGGCGGTATTGCTTTTTTAATAAAAACCATGCTTAATTTAAAGTTCTACCTTGAAGCAAGAAAAGAAAGAAATAATTCTATAAATTACGAAGGTAAAAATATAAATAAACAGGAAGAATCAATAAAGAGTATTGAACAGGATATCCGGTGCGGCCGTGAAAAATTTGCTACCAGGCCTCTGGAAGAGGAAATAGAGAAAATTATAGAGACGTTAAAGAAAGAAATGAAAGAATTTAATAGAGAAAAGGAAGAAGTTTATAAATCAGGAAAAGAAGCATGCTGTGAAAAAGAAATTTATTTTTCTATAAGCCAGGAATTAATCAACCTGGCCGGTAGATGAGGAAAATTAATTATCGTACCTTCGATAATTTTTTCAGCAGATTTATCTATATCGCCGTTGGTAATAGCTGTTATTACCCTCCAGATATTGGAAGTTTTTTACATACCTTTACCTGTTTTTGTCTGCTTTATGACAGATTTTTTATCCATAATAAATAGATTATTTTTTATAATTCTTATACCATTTGCCTTAAAAGTAGTAGTCTGCCTGCCCGGTGCTCCGGAGTTAGGTCGTCCACGAAGGGCAAAATATCACGTAGCACAAGTGTATTTAATTCAATTATAAACATTGCAGTTAGATTTTTCGGATGAGCACCAGGCAAATAGACTGTATGTGTTTATCACTCGGATTATACGTTCAAATTAAAGCGATTCCTTATTAAATACCAGCTATCCGATTTTTGGCGTAATTAATCAGATTGTTCAAAAATGATTCATAATTTGGTATAAGCCTTTTTAAATAGACCTGGGTATTTAGATTATTATAGTCTAATATTTTTTCCCACTCATTTAATTTTCCTGATTTCTCAATTTCTTCTATAATACCTGCGTTTACTATATTTTCTAAACGTTCAGCGTAATCACTAATAAGCACATCTAAGATTTCTGGATCTATTTCACTTAACTTCCCTTTACTTTGTAATTCTGAAACCCATTGTTTTGCAATCGACTTAAACATAATATATTCTCCTTCTAATTTAATTTTTTCTTAATTAATATAGAAATAATTTTGAGAAATATAAAACCACATATGAATCCGGAAAAGAAAATGAATTTTATTTGACTAAAACCACCTGTTATACCAAGTATACCTGTTATTATTGATAATATAATGCAGAGGTAGGATAGATTTCTTGTAACATCTACAAATAATGCAAGTTGTACCTTTGTATTGTCATTCATGTTATCACCTCCAATAATATTATTTTTTTGTTCATAAGCGGAATGTTCTGTTATACTTTTTATACTATATTTTAGCTCTCTCAGCTTATTTATTATCTCCCCCTGGTTTTAGCATCTATTTTACCTTCAACCATATTACCTTCTGAATCAATAGCTTTATAGAGAAATGTTGGCATAAATAATACACACCTTCTTTTCATTAAATATCACTGTACTGTCCCACTAAATTTAGTAGAAACAGGAATGACCATTCCATAATCAGGAATCTTATGGAGTTATGACCTCTTTTTATATTCATTTTCTTAATTTTTATCTGGGACGACAATATTAAAAGCTAATCCAAAGTATTTCACAATTTCTTCATGCTCAGGCTTCCATAAATGATTTTCAATAATCAACCTGAATATATCAGTAATAAAAGGTGATACCGAATCTCTTATTTCCCTGTTATTCACTACTATAAGAATTGTATTAATACTATCTGATGCAATATTAATAGCATACTCTCTATTGTTATGATCTCTAGAATATAATAAAATTAGAATTTGATAACAACTTAAAATGTCTGAATATACCCAAACGTCACCTTCCTGTAAAAGGCAATTCAAAATTTTTATGGCATTTTTAAAATTTTCTATTGCTTTTTCATGATAATTTAAATGAATAAAAATATTACCTTGATTCATATAGGTGAATGCCAGTTGGTTTTTCAATTCTCGTCGTCCTTCCTTTATCAACTTTTTCCAGATATCTATTGCATTCCCATACTCATTTACTACCTCTCTATAATTAGTTAAATCTCTAAACGTATTACCTAGATTTACATGAGTAGATGCCAACTGGCTTTCTAATTCTCGTCGCCCTTCTTTTATCAGTTTTTTCCAAATATCTATTGCACGATTAAATTCCTCTATTGCTTCTTCATGACGCTCTAAACCATTAAACGCTATACCTAAATTTCCATAAGCTGTTGCAAGATCATTTCCTATTTCTAATCTTCCACTCTCTACAAGACGTTTCCGGATCTCTATTACTCGCTTAAACTCTTTTATTGCCTCTTCATAACGGTTCAATTTACCAAGACTTATACCCAGATTATTATAGCCACTTGCCAGTGCATTTTCTAATTCCAGCCATCCTCTACCAATAAGAATTTCCCATGTTTTTATCGCATAATTACATGCAATTATTGACTCTTCGTAACGAGTCAGGCATTTAAGAGTTATCCCTAAATTATTATAAATTCTTGCCAGTATATCGCCTGTAATCAAAAAACCTTTATCTGTAAGATAATTTAACGTACTTATTGCAAGATTATATTCGGTTATTGCTTCATCATAACGATTCAAATTTTTTAATGTTATGCCTCGATTCATATAAACAGATGCCAGAGAATGTCCAATCATTAAATTCCCTTCAAACGAGCCTTTATAAATATCTATCGCTCGATTAAATATCAATAATGCATCTTCATATCTGGTTAATTTATCAAGGATTGAGCCAAGATTCATATAAGCATATGCAAGGTCATATTCAAAATTAAAATCCAATCTTCCAGAATTTACCAGATTACTATAAAACTCTACAGATATAGAACAAACTTTAAAAGCCTTCTCGTATTGGGCTTTTTTGCAATAATCTTCTCCCTTCCTCATATACTCTCCTGCTAGCTTCTCATCTATTAAAATACCACGAAGCAACCCTTCATCTCCACTCATCTTTGCATGATTAAGAAGTTCTTCCATAAGATATCTCTCAGAAGGGCTATGCCAGTTTACCTCTTTCCAGTTTTCTTTATATTTCTCAAGTATCTGAGAGGCAAGACTGAAATGTATATTTTTTAAATCATCTCTGTATTTCTCTTTTAAATACTCTTCAAAATCATTATGGGCAATATCATAGTAAGTCTCTTCTTTCCTATCTGATTTTAGAAACTCGGCGAAATCATACAGAGCAGGGATTACATTTTCTTCCCTGATATGGAGCATATCTCCTATCATTTCTGTTGTGAGGGGTTGTAACGAAGCAGTAAGGAGGAGAAGCACATCTAAATAATTTTTCTGTCCTACCTGAGAGAATTTTTCCATAACCAGTTTCATATAACCAGGATAGAGTTCTTTGTATGAAGGGATACGCTCTGTATCCTTTATAACAATTCCTTCATTTAAAATATTTTTAAAGTGATAGACATAAAGAAATTTTGACTTTGCTTTATTTATAATACTTTTTATATTCTCTTCTGTCTTTAAATCTTCTCTCAGGTTTTCTTCCAGATATTCTCTTAAAAGAGCCTGATATGAAGTATTTTGTTCAGGATTTAATGTGAAAGTATAAAAATCTTTCTGCTGTTTTAATTTCACTAAAGATTTTTGAACAAAAGAAGGCACCTCGAATCTGGAAGTAAAAATAACATAACAGTTTTCAGGAAGTTCAGCCGGGAAAATATCCGGGAGTGAAGGTTCTGCATTATAAGGTTCAGACATGTCATCAAGGCCGTCTATGGCTATGATTAATTTGTTAATATAATTTTCCCTTATAAGAGTTTCTGCCCATTTAGTAAAGTTCAGCCTGAGTTTTTCAGGATTCTTAGCAGATTCCAATTGTATCTGAACAGAAACCCTTCCTAATTTACTCTTTGCAGCTTCGTCTATATCCATAACAAACTGATGTAGATGGTCATGAAGTTTTCTCTTTATATAGAAAGAAAGAACCGTAGAATCGCTTATTTCCTTTTCAAGACCCTTTATAAAATGACTTTTTCCTATCCCTCCTTCGGAGATTAGATAGAAATAGCCACTTTTTAGAGTTAATACCTTTTTCAGTTCTTCATAAAGGAAAAGGGGAGGAATGAATTCCTTTTCGAAAGATCGTGAATAGAGTATATCATTAAGGGTTTTATTTATTTCAAAAGCTGTATAAGTAAATTTATAATCTTCAGGTATGAAGTTTTTCAGTTTTTTTATTTCAGGTTCATATACTTCTTTTCTGTCAAATTTATGACCTCTGAAGTAGTCAAGAAAATAACATTTCTCTTTTTTGTCGGAATCAAAAAGGAAGATGTCTTTCTGATTACATCCGGGAGCAGGGCATCTTTCAAATCTCATAAATGGATAAAGAGAAAGGGAGGATAATTCAATACCTATATATTCCTTTGTTACTTTATCATGTGCAGTATGTTCCGGTGTTAACAGAAAATTAATTCCTTTAATGATGGTTTTCTCTTTATCCTTAAGATTCATTTCCCAGTCTTTAAAGAAATTAAGTTCCTGTCTGAATACATAATCCAGAAAGATTAAATAGTCTCTTACATCCTGGAGATAACTGTTTTCATCAAGCCTTAAAGCTCCGTGGCCGAGTAATTCATTTCTCCATGTTATGAAAGGTTTTATCTTTACAGGCTTTTTCTTGTCTACAGAGGAAGATTTTCTATAATCAATTGTAAAATCGTTATGAAAGAAACGAAGAAAATCACTGAATTTATGTTTATTAATATCCAGATATGTTAATTTAGATAATTCCTGTCCCATATTTACCCAGTCTCCGAGAGATATTCCCAAGGGTTTTAGAAGAACAGGCGTTATTTTTTCTTTTTCTTCCTGTTTACTCAAAGTATTTGTGTAAAAATCCGAAAGTCCAACTGAAACTATTGTTTTTAAAGTTATCTCCACAAGGTCTTTTAACTGAAGCATGGCAGAAACAGGTTTCCCGGTTTTTAAGATCTCTTTAAGTCTATAGTATTCTCTTGCTATAGGAGTTGGAAATGTAATAAAAACTTCTTCGTAAAATACATAATTATCTGTTTCCTCAAGGATTAATATCTGTTTACACATATCACAGATAAAACTATTCATAGAAGCTCTTTTTTCTGATACAGGGTCCTGATAAAGAGCACAGTTTTTATTCTGACATATATAGGCCATAAAATCCCTTTCTTTCAGTATTTTCTTTATTAATTCTACCACATTTTCATATAATCTCTAATTTTTTAAACCAGTAATCCCATACAGGTTCAAGGGGAAGCTCACCAATCTCATCTCTTTCGTACCAGCCGATAGACTTTGTTTCATTTTCATTTTTTACTATTTCACCAGAAACTTCACCTTCAAAGAAATACCAGTAATGAAGGTCAGCTCCCTTACTGCACCAGTTCCAGTCTATTTCTTCTTCATAAAGTAATCTGTAATTTTTAAGAATTAACCCGCTTTCTTCCTTAACTTCCCTTACAAGGGCCTCTGTTTCATTTTCTCCTTCATCAATATGGCCGGCTATTCCTGCAAAGCCATAGGGGGGATTTGCTCTGTCTATAAGCAGGTATTTATTGTCTTTTCTTATAATAATACCAACTGAATAATGTATGGTCTGCCCTGTAGAAGATAGGCCAGACAGAGGTTTTGCCATTTTTATACACCACCTTCATATTAAGAAATTACTGTTGTATTGGAACAGTAAGGGCAGAATTTAAATGTTGATTTGATTGATTGGCCGCATTTTTTACAGGAAATTAGCTCTTCTTTATCACTTTTTCCTGAAGTTAACTCTTTTTTGGGATGATCTTTGTAGGTTATTTCCATATATTTTTCCATCAGTTTTTTTGTAACAGAAAGGCTGACTTTTTTACCTTCTTCATTATTAATACATTCCAGGACTCCTGATACGCCGGCAATTTTATTAATTCCCGATTTTTCTGCAAAATCACTCTGTAATTTTAATAAATAATAACAGAGATTATACTTATTTGCTGAAATATAATTATTATATTCGGAATTAAGAGAAGCCAGGCCCAGGCCTGTTATTCCTGCTGCTACCAATCCAATTATTTCTACAATCATTGAAACAGGAAGCAATGGAGTTATAGCTAGAAGCAGAAAGATAAAACAAATTATTCCGATAGTCTTTAATTGCTTCCACTTTTTCTTAATTTTTTCTTTAAGCACTGCAAGTTCATCAAAAAGTTTTTTGAAATTGGTCGGAAACTCTCCTGTTACGTTCCTGCCCTGTGATACTGCACATACTATATTTCTGTAAGGAATATCATCAACTTTATATTTAAAAACCCATACAGGACAATAAATTATAGAAGTTTTTTTACTTTCAATCCTGGAATTTACATTGTCCAGTTGTTCAACCAGTTTATTACATGCCTCTTTTATCTTCCTCTTAATCTGGCCTTCTCCCTCATCTTCCCAGGCTTTATCTGAAGTCATACCGGGAATTTCTAGAGCAAATCTCTGATCTAAATCATCACTGCTTAAAAGTGGATTTTTTTTATTGACAGGAGGAGGCATGAATGCTGAAATCTCGCTGTTTTTAAGAGCATTTGATTCAGCAAGAAAAGCAGTATGATTGCCGAAATACTGACCATTCTGAGGAATCCATTCACTGTAAGATTCGTTTTCATATTTTTCTGTTGATTTATTCCATACCTGCCTTGATTTACTGACAGAATTCTTTCCCATCCAGTTAGCAGTAACTGCACATTCAAAACAATAAACAGGAAACATAACCCCTCTGGGTTGTAATTTTGAGATTATACTTTCAGCCTGATCGTGGATAAATTTCTTTCCATTAATAGCCTTCATCAATTGTTTTTTTGCATCTTCTTCTGTTATATTTACAGGTAAAGTGAAACTGTCAGGTTCTAGAGAATTTGTCTGCCCTTCGAATTCGACTAAATAAGTAGAACCGCAGTATTCACAGTCTAAAGATTTCATAGAGAAATTTCTCTTAAGATTTGAGCCGCAGGTCTGACATTTAAGGCATATTAACTTCATAACAACTATCATTCCTTTCTCTTATGTCTCTTAATGGAAATAACTTAAATTTTTAAATTACCGCTAAAATTACTGCATGTTCCAGTTTTCCTGTCATAACAAATAATCTCCTTTATTTTTACTCTGTAAAATTCCTCTTAACCCATTCTATTTCATCATCTCTTGTATGTAAATTGCCTTTTTCTTTCTCTTCTTTGAGGTTTTTTAAGATTTTTCCCATAACCGGCCCTTCTTTATAGCCCATTATTTTCAGATCATTACCGGTAAGAAGAGGTTTAAATTTCTGTTCATTTATTTCGCTTACATCAATCCTTACGGCTCTGACAAAAAGATTTTTAAGCTTATCAATCCCTTCAGTCTGTGACTTCTCTCCTTTACTTGACATCAAATCTGCCAGAGACAGCACCATCAGTTCCGGCAAATTATATGAAGCCTGATTTACGAGACGTTTTAAAGCAGAATCTGTTACTTCCGGTATATGAAGCAGATCTAAAAATCTTTTATGCATTCCCGTAAGAGAAGAAATAAATTCTATATCAGGTAAATTAACTTCTTCATTCCAGTTCATAAATCCCGGCAGGATTGTTCTTACTATTTCCTCACCTTTAGTTTCATGGCCTGTAAATTTAACACTCCCCTTTTCTTCCGTTACTGTAAAAGGTTTCCCCGAGTCATGGAACAGTGCTGTCAGTAATAGCAGTTTCTGTCTCAGAGGAACCTGTAAAAATGATTTATATTCCTTTATGACTTCTTCCGGCAAAAAATCTTCCGGCCTTTCCAGGATATTTTTGACAGTGGCACAGACTGTAAGTGTATGTTCCCATGCATCAAGATGATGGTAACCTCCCTGGTAAAGATTTTTTAGATTTTTTAAAGGAGGGATTATTCTCAATATATATTCTTCTCTGTTAATATCCTTTACCCATATGGCCTTATCTCCTGTGTTATCAAGGATTAAATCTTCTTTAAGGATGTTCGCTATATTATCCAGAGCCGGAGGAAAAAGAAGGGAATTAATCCATTCGGCAGGTTCTTCATCTTCAGTTAAATATTTGCGGCTTTGAAGTTCCTGGAAAAGATTTTTTAATTTTTCTTCTGTTATATTCCTTATTTTTTCTGTGAGTATCCTGTTCTTTTTATCTTTTTCCATAGAAACAGGGAGAAGTCTTAAATTAAATAAAAGATTTACTTCCTGAATGGAACCTGTATTGAAGACTCTGGCACACAGAGTATTACGAAATTCTATTTCCCACAGCTTCAGTGAAGCAATCATATCTTCAGGGTTTATGAAACGTTCCTTTATATTATTCAATCTTTCTTTGAGCACTTGGATTATCCATGGGAAATTATTGAATCTTTTTATAATTTTTTTGATTTTTCCATGAAAATTTTCCGGAATATTAACCTCTTTTTTTATAATATCCTTAATTTTCTCTCCTTTTAAGGGAGGAATAGCCATAATTTTCATGGGCAACGCTCTGAACCTGTCAGGATGAGTTACTTCCTGCCTCATAATATATGGTATTTTCCTTGAAAAGATGAAGAAGTCAGGTTTTCTCACATTCTCAAAAAAGGATTTCATAAAATTATATTCAAGTGTTTTATGGTCGGCCAGAGGAAGTTCATGCATGTTATCAAATATGAAGAAGAAGCCTTCACGATTTAAACAGTCAAAGAGAGCCTTCCACTGGCTTTCTACTATTTCTACTTCCATGAGAATCTTGTTGTAATAGTAGTAATTTCCGCTGGCTGCTATAAATTTTGTCAGCAATACTATAAATTCTTCTATATCGGTATTTTTAGTAAAAGAAAAAGCAAATATACGATGTTCTTTTACATTATAGTCTTTCTTAATGGTTTTTATCATCTGTGCCGCTGCTTCAGTTTTTCCGCTCCCTGCAGGGCCTATAATGAGACGGACAGGATGTGTTTCATCGGATTTACTTACAAGTTCAGATATAAATTCTTCTCTGTAATTGTTTCTCTGAGCCTCAGGAATAGTATTTGTAAGGAATTTTTTATAATGAGGTCTGGCTAGGATAGATGGAAGATGTTTATCTTCGTCAAAAATTTCTATTGCCTTATCCAGGAGAGGATTATAGGCCTGTTCTTTATAATCAAAATCAAGATGAATATTTAGATTATGGCTTTCAAGATAGTCCCTCATATAATAGTAATGATATTTTACTTCATTTGCAGACATGATATAAAAATTTTCCGGCTCGAAATCATGTCTGGCAAAATCTTTAATCTCTTTTACAAGATCGTGAGAGAGCAATTTGTAAACAATTCTGTTATCCAGAAACCATGTTTTTTCTATGGATAAATGTTTTAGATAATGTTCTTTCTGATGTTTCAGGTAATTAATAAAGGTTCTTTTTTCTTCCAGTATTTTATTTAATATTTCTATGCTCTCCGGCATAACAGAAAGTTCTCTGAGATTTGCTATCTGAGCTTCCGTTTCTTCTATGAGGCGTCTGTTGTTGTCTAACTGTACACGGGAAAGCCATATGGAACCTGCTCTGGAATACTGGGTGTCAAAGGAATCCAGAAAACGCAGAATAGCAGGTATGATAACTATATTGACTTTTACTCCGTTAAAGGTTGCCCCCTGGGGATATCTGTCATTGAGTGATGGAATATCTTCGAATGGTTTTCCACCTTTTTCTTTAAGTATCCTGCCATCTGTTTCATGAATTACGGCTCTATTATGATGGTGAAGAGCCATTAGAGCAATGAGCTTTTTTTCTTCTTCATCAAGAGTGGGGAAGAGGTTTGCCGGATCTCCCTGCTGGTGATAGGACATTAAGAATTCATATGATAATAATCCATGCCTTTCTCTTATACTATGGAGATCATGGGCATTTTTTGTTTTAATATCTGCCATGCCGACATCATGAAGAAATATGCCTCCAATAAGAATGAAAAGTTCTTCTGCATTCAATGGAAGTTTATGGAAGTCTTCTTTTAAATTTTTTCCTTCATAAAGGGGAAGAAGTAAATCTGCTGCAAGGTTTATCATATTTGATATGTGAATAGTTCCATGATCTGCCATTTCTTTGTATCTGTTAAATTTATCTACATGCATGGAAATATAATTTTTCCAGAGTGGTACAAGGGCTGCCCTTATTTTATATCTTCTCTCAAGACGTTCTTCTGCTAGTCCTTTTTCTACTTCATACTTTGATAATCTATCTATTGTGTCTAAAATTTCCGAAAGGCCGGGATAATGTTCTAACATGGTATTCCTCCTTGCAAAATTATAGTTATTTAATAGAATATTCTATAATCTGAAATTATATTTCATATATTTTTTCTTCTTCAATTTTCTTCCACGCTTTTCTTCTGTTATCTGAGGCAAGAGAAAGATCAGGGTCTTTTTCTAATGCTTTATTATAAAACTTAACAGCTTCTTCATAATTTCCACTCCTGTAATATTCGTTCCCACTGTTGTTCAATTCAACTGCTTCCTTCTTTTCCTTTTTCTCCCATGCTTTTTTTCTGTTATCTGAGGCAAGAGAAAGATCAGGGTCTTTTTCTAATGCTTTATCATAAAATTTAACAGCTTCTTCATAATTTCCACTCCTGTAATATTCGTTCCCACTGTTGTTCAATTCAACTGCTTCCTTCTTTTCCTTTATAAGTTCTTTTCTATATTCTTCATTGTTTCTTATGTTTTTCTCTTCTTTAGAAGAGAGCATAACTAGATAAAAATATGCTTTTTCATGCATTATAGGTTTGCTTCTTGTATCTGAAGTTATAACCAGGTCAAGAGCTAAATGGCTTATTTTTTCAACATGTTTATCAGCAAGTTCACATGCTACATATGCATTTATATATGGCTCTTGATTAGAAACAGGTGGGTACATTATCAATGAACCCGGATATTCCCGAGAAAATTTCAGAGCGTCTTGTTGCTCAGTAAACATCCGGGAAACTATCATTTTACAATCTACATTTATATTCCCTGCATTGTCCTGTGAGAGTGATTTTGAGCAATATTTTTGAATTGCATAAGCATTACATACCAATAACCATTTCCCAAATTTCATATAATTATCCTCCTTTATTATAATCCACCTGTTTCACTCCTGACCTTTATATTTCAATTCTATTCCTGAAAAGACCAGAACAATCTTTATCAATTTTGTTGTTCCTGTAAACTTTTGAAGAGAAGTATCATCTTTATATTTTTCCAGTTGTTTCCTTGCTATCTGTATCTTCTCCTGTAATTTGCTTTCACTATAATCAGATAATTTTATATATTTTATCTCTATTAAATAGGAATATCCCATATCAGGGAAATTAAGTAAGTTAGGGAGTAAAAGTATATCGCAGAAACCTTTGTTCAACTCATATTCACTCTTTGTTATGTAATAATTAGTTACATTCAGGTAAGCCCGAAGAAATGTCTGGATTGACCTTTCTCCTTCTATATAGTCTCTTAAAGCTGTCTGGCTGTTCATCTCTACGGCAAGGTAGTCGAATAATTCTTCCCATTTTCCTCTGTATGCCATTGCTCTGAATAATTGAGATAGTTTATATAAATCTATATTGAATATCTTTGTATCTCTGTAACTTTCTCTTATGTATTCATAATATAACTGCCTTGTTACTTCATTTGGTATTCCCAAAAGGAGCATGCCTTCATATTGTCCTTTTATTGTAAGAAGTCCGAAATAATAGAGTAAGGAGATAAAATTATCATGGTCTATTACCTTATGGGCAGGAAAAGATGTGTTTATATTTGAGCTTATCTCCCCTTCTTCAAGGATGAGTTTTAACTTCTCAAAATTGCCGTTTATCCTTAACTTTCCTTCTAAGTCTGTTATTATCAGGTATCTGAGTTTCATATAATCTGTTCTTATGTTAAAATCCAGCATCTCTTCCGGCAATATTTTAAGATCCATATATGTGCTTATAAAATATAAAACCATATCAGAGTTATACATTCTCTGTTTTTCATGTTTTGAAAATAAATAATTATTATACCATTTCCTAATTATCTCTAAATTATCTTCAGAGAATTCATTTAACTCTTTTTTATAATATTCAATAATTCCTTTAACTTCTTCCTCTGTAAACCCAACCATCTCGTTAAAGGCAGGAAGGCTTGTTACATTATATCCTATATTAAACCCGCTTGTTACATCATCCAGTGTTACAGGTGATACTCCTGTGATGAAGATCTTCGATATGGCCGCTCCTATATCTGTAGTTCCTGCTTTTATGACATTAAAGAAATGTCTGTAAAACCCTTCTCCGTGGGTTATAGCTTTATACTGTTCCTGACCTTTTGAGGAGATTATCGTATTGGTGAAGTTATCATATTCGTCTATTAAAAGATAGATTTTGCCTCTACCCTCTATAAAACTTATAAGATATTTTAATATTTCAGAGGCATCGTTACAATTTTCTATAATCTCATACTTTTTTCCATCTTTATCATTTAAGTATGTTTCATATTTTTTTATAAATTTCAGAACTCCTAACTTTATTGTCAGATTAAAAGAATCCTCAACTTTATCAATATTGGCCTTTACTTCTGAGAAATTAAATTTTAAGATTAAATATGAATTTTTCTCCTCTGTTGGGTTATCGTATATGTAAGTCCCTTTGAATATCTCCTCAAAATGGTCTTTCTGAGATATGTCGTAATAACATTCCATTACGGAAAGCCATAGGGATTTGCCGAAGCGTCTGGGGCGGATAAAGAAGAGATACTTTGAACTGGCTTCTATTTTTTCTATAAACCTTGTTTTGTCTACATAATAGGAATTTTCTTTTCTTATTGCAATAAAATCAGTTTCTCCATAGGGGATTTTTCTGAGTTTGGTTTGTTTGTTCATATTTATTGCTCCTTTTATTTTTGTCTGAATCACGGATTGACACGGATTATTGGATTTCACGGATTTTCTGTATCATCTGTATAATACATTAATTTCTACTATTTCAATTTCCAGAGAATTTATCTACCTCAAATGATCTACGATAATCCTTTCAATAATATCCTTATATTTTAATTTTAGCCAATAATCCGTGCAATCTTTTAATCCTTTAATCTGTGATTCTGACAAATTATTAACATTTCAATTTCTCTGCCATCAATTCTTTAACCTTTTCTTCAAATTTCTCTTTAGCCATTTTTCCTTTCTGTACCTTACTTATCCAGGCATCTATTTCTGCTTTGTCATCTTCATCCTCAATCTGGTTTATCCACTCATCAATATTATCATAAGAATAACAAATATCTTCCTCCTCAAGCCAGTCAGATATTTCTATTACTTCATTTAATTTTTTAAGAATCTCTCTGGATTTTTTGTTTTCCTCCTTCATAAATCTCACATATGCGGCATAAAGCATAAGTACCTTTCCTATCAGCTCTTTGCTGTAACTTATGTCTTCCATTAAAGAGGGAATCCACTGAGGGATTAAGTCAGGATTTTCTGAGATTTTTTGAAGGAGGGCTTCATAACCTATTGTTTTAATTTCCTGGGATTTTATTTGGGTTTGTAGAAAATTTTTAATGGTGGGGAGGTTGTCTGGGGATGATTCATGAATGATGGATTTTATTGTTTCACATGCTATATCTCCTATTTGAATTAATAAAAATATTTCTAAGCTTTTTTTAATATTTCCTTGTTTTGCCAGTTCAGTGGAGATAGATTGAAAGGCTTTTAATTTATCCGATTTGTCTTGAATTTTCTCGGCCATTTCAATGGCTTGTTCAAAATTTCCCTGTTTTGCCAGCTCAGTGGAGATAGATTGTAAGGCTTTTGATTTATCCCATTCGTATTGAATTTTCTCGGCCATTTCAATGGCTTGTTCAAAATTTCCCTGTTTTGCCAGT